>NZ_JBEXRZ010000020.1:0-55142 GCF_040613325.1 Streptomyces sp. NPDC006283
CCCTGGCCCCCCCCCCCCCACCGCGCCGGCCGGGGGGGCCGCGGTCGTGAGGACCGCGGCCCGCCGGGCCTTGTCTCATGGGGACGCCCAGGGCCTCAGGCGTCGTCGGCGGGCTTCTCTTCCTCCTGGACGGCCAGGCCGAGCTGCTCCGCGAGCCACTTGTCGAACTCGATCGACGCGCGCACCCAGCTGACCGTCGACGACACGAAGTGCTCGAGGCTCACGCCCGTGCCGATCAGCATCTGCGCCTCGCCGATGAGACGGATCGTCGGCAGCTCGGCGCCCTCCTCCTCGTGGAGGTGGGTGTAGACCTTCGGCCACAGGGTCCTGCGGTTCCAGTCGTCGATCGCGTCGAGGATCCTGGCCTTCTCCGTGACGGCGTGCGGCCGGTCGTAGAAGGTCCGCACCGAGAAGACCTGCTGCTCGTCCTCGCCACGGAACATGAAGTACGTGCGGAAGTCCTCCCACGGCGCGGCGAGGTCGCCCTCGTCGTCGACGACGAACTTCAGCTCCATCTGCTCGAGAAGCTGCTTGACGAGATCCTGATCGGGAACGACGGGGCCCGCCGGTCCTGCGGCCTGAGGCTGGGGCTGGCCCCCGAAATTCGGAATCGAGGACGGATCGATGGTCACCGTGAATTTCCCTTCGTACGGATGCGGCCATCCTCTCCCATCCCCGGCGGGGGGTGGCAAGCCCCGCCGCCCGCGATCCGCTGCCGGCTGACAAAGATCCGGCCGCCGGAGCACAAAGGCGCCGGCGGCCGGGACGTCACACGAGCGCCGTCACTGCGCCGCGCCGACGATGAGGCCGTCCTCGAAACGGTCCACCCGTACGGTGTCGCCGTCCTTGACCTCGCCCGCGAGGATCTCCTTGGCGAGGCGGTCGCCGATCGCCGTCTGAATCAGCCGGCGCAGCGGGCGGGCGCCGTACGCGGGGTCGTTGCCCTCCTCGGCGAGCCAGGCCAGGGCCTCCGGCGTGACGTCCAGGGTCAGCCGGCGGTCCGCCAGCCGCTTGGCGAGCCGGCCGATCTGCAGCTCGGCGATGCGCGCCAGCTCGTCCTCGGCCAGGGCGGAGAAGACCACCAGGTCGTCGAGCCGGTTGAGGAACTCCGGCTTGAAGGACGCCCTCACCACGTCCAGGACCTGCTGCTTCTTCTGCTCCTCCTTGGTCGTCGGGTCCATCAGGTACTGGCTGCCGAGATTGGAGGTCAAAATCAGGATGGTGTTGCGGAAGTCCACCGTCCTGCCCTGCCCGTCGGTGAGCCGCCCGTCGTCGAGGACCTGGAGCAGGATGTCGAAGACCTCCGGATGAGCCTTCTCCACCTCGTCCAGCAGCACCACGCTGTACGGACGGCGGCGGACGGCCTCGGTGAGCTGGCCGCCCTCCTCGTAGCCGACGTAGCCGGGAGGCGCGCCGACCAGACGGGCGACGCTGTGCTTCTCGCCGTACTCCGACATGTCGATGCGGACCATGGCCCGCTCGTCGTCGAAGAGGAAGTCGGCCAGCGCCTTCGCCAGCTCGGTCTTGCCGACACCGGTCGGGCCGAGGAAGAGGAACGAGCCGGTGGGCCGGTCCGGGTCGGCGATCCCCGCCCGCGTCCTGCGCACGGCGTCGGAGACGGCCTGCACGGCCTCGCTCTGGCCGATCAGCCGCCGGCCCAGCTCCTGCTCCATGCGCAGCAGCTTCTGTGTCTCGCCCTCGAGGAGACGTCCGGCCGGGATGCCGGTCCAGGAGCCGACCACGTCCGCGATGTCGTCGGGGCCGACCTCCTCCTTGACCATGGTGTCCTTCGACGCCTCCTGCTCGGCCTCGGCCCGCGCGGCCTCCTCCAGCTCCCGCTCCAGGCCGGGGATCTCCCCGTACAGCAGCTTGGAGGCGGTGTCGAAGTCACCGTCGCGCTGGGCGCGTTCGGCCTGGCCGCGCAGGTCGTCGAGGCGCTCCTTGAGCTCACCGACGCGGTTCAGGCTCTCCTTCTCCTTCTCCCAGCGGGCAGTGAGGCCCCGCAGCTCCTCCTCCTTGTCGGCGAGGTCGCGGCGCAGCTTCTCCAGACGCTGCTTGGAGGCGGGGTCCGACTCGTTGTTGAGGGCGAGCTCCTCCATACGCAGCCGATCGACGGCGCGCTGCAGCTCGTCGATCTCGACGGGCGAGGAGTCGATCTCCATGCGCAGCCGGGACGCTGACTCGTCGACGAGGTCGATGGCCTTGTCCGGCAGGAAGCGGGAGGTGATGTACCGGTCGGAGAGGGTGGCGGCGGCGACGAGCGCGCTGTCGTTGATCTGCACCTTGTGGTGGGCCTCGTAACGGCCCTTGAGCCCGCGCAGGATCGCGATGGTGTCCTCGACGGTCGGCTCCGCGACGAGCACCTGCTGGAAGCGCCGTTCGAGAGCCGGGTCCTTCTCGATCCGCTCGCGGTACTCGTCGAGGGTGGTCGCGCCGACCATCCGCAGCTCGCCGCGGGCGAGCATCGGCTTCAGCATGTTGCCGGCGTCCATGGCGGAGTCGCCGCCGGCGCCTGCGCCGACGACGGTGTGCAGTTCGTCGATGAAGGTGATGATCTGGCCGTCGCTGTCCTTGATCTCGGACAGCACTGTCTTCAGCCGTTCCTCGAACTCGCCGCGGTATTTCGCGCCGGCGACCATGGCGCCGAGGTCGAGCGCGACGAGCCGCTTGTTGCGCAGCGACTCGGGGACGTCGCCCTTCACGATCCGCTGGGCGAGGCCCTCGACGACGGCGGTCTTGCCGACGCCGGGCTCGCCGATGAGCACCGGGTTGTTCTTCGTGCGTCGCGACAGCACCTGCACGACGCGGCGGATCTCCTGGTCCCGGCCGATGACCGGGTCGAGCTTGCCCTCGCGCGCAGCAGCGGTGAAGTCCGTACCGAACTTCTCCAGCGCCTTGTACTGACCCTCCGGGTCGGGTGTGGTCACCCGGCGCCCTCCCCTTGCCTTCTCGAACGCGTCCAGCAGCTTCTTCGCATCTGCGCCCTGCCGGTCCAGCACCTCGCCGACGGCGCCGCCCTTCGCGGCGATGCCGATGAGCAGGTGTTCCGTGGACAGGTAGTCGTCCCCGAGCTCCTTGGCGCGCTGCGCGGCGTCCGCGATGACGGCGAGCAGTTCGCGGTTGGGCTGGGGCGGGGCGACGGTGGAGCCGGTGACGCTGGGCAGCGACGCGAGGACGCGCTCGGCCCCGGACCGCACCGCCGCCTGGTCCGCTTCGACGGCGGCCAGCAGGTCGATGACGTTCTCGTTGTCCTGCCCCTCGAGCAGCGCCAGGAGCAGATGCGCCGGGGTCAGATCGGGGTGTCCGTCGGACACGGCCCGGCTGGTCGCGGCGTTGATCGCGTCCCGGCTCCTGTTGGTCAGCTCTGCGTCCACGTGCGCTCTCTCCTCCTCGCCGATGGAACTGTCACGTCCATACTGACTCCGACAACGTGCACAAAGTTGAGTCTATTCCACTCAGGGTGCCGCACGACAGGGCATCGGCCCACGGAGGTAGGTTCCGCCCCATGGCCATCGACCCTCGCAACCCCGACGCCTCGTACCTCAGCTTCTGGCGCGACCACCACATGTGCACGCTGACGACCCCGCGCCCGGACGGCACTCCGCACGTCGTGGCGGTAGGGGTGACGTACGACCCGCAGGGCGGCTTCGCCCGGGTGATCACCAACAAGCACAGCCGCAAGGTCGCGAACGTGCTGGCCGCCGGCCCGGAGGGGGCTCGGGTGGCGGTCTGCCAGGTCGACAAGGGCCGCTGGGCGACGCTGGAGGGCATCGCGACCATCCGCACGGAGGCGGAGGTGGTGGCGGACGCGGTGAGCCGCTACGCGGAGCGGTACGGACGCACCCCGAAGCCGAATCCGGACCGGGTGGTCATCGAGATCGCGCTGACCCGCGCGATGGGCCGGGCGTAGCGGGGGCGGGCGCAGGCGGGGCCGTTCGCACCCGGCCCGGGCGGCTACAGGCCGGGCCCGGTTCAGTCACGCCGCTGCCCGGATGTTTTCGGGCAGCACAACGGCGCCATCGTGTTTCAGGTCCACGATGGCGCCGCTGTGTGGGGGAAGCACCTGAGCGATTTGAAACGACGGGGGAATCGCTCAGGCACTGCGGGGGGTGGCGGTGGTGTCCGGCTCGGCCAGCTGGTGGTCACGCTGGTCGAGATTGACAAAAATCATGCCGTACCGAATGGCACAGCGGACGGGCTGCGGAGCCCCTCGGGGCCGGCGAAGACAGCGGTAGGCACGGACATCCTCGTCCTCCTCGCGCGCCACGACGATCGGCTCTCCGAACAGGGTGACCATCAACGAGTCGCCACGGTGCGGGATTGCCGTGACGAGGTCGATGAAGTGCCACCCGGAGCGGTAGGCCGTCGCCATCTCGCGCCGGAAGACCCTGTCGTCCGGAGGAATGGTCATGCGCCCGCGCCTGCAGGCGTGCTGTCCCACGAGAGATCGTCCTCGACGGCGACGACCGAGCGCGCAGGCTCGGAGTCCCACGAAGGTTCACCGCTGGTCGCAAAAAAGCTGAGACCTGCCGCCGCGACCGCAAGCGCGCAAAATATGCGAACCATCCTGTTCATGGAGAATCTCCACCCCATTCTGTCCAATACCCTCCCCCCGCGTCTAAGACGATGTCTCACACCGAACGCTTCTACCAGCGAGCACGGGCATCATGTTCCTGTAATTCAGGACCCTGAGGGGGTGTCAAATGACGTCGAAGCAGGATCATTTCGGACATAGCCATAGCGCTGGGGAACTATGCGAAGCGGGCAAAAAGCTCTATGCGGCAGCATTGCGTACCGGCCAACTGGCCCGGTCAGAGGCAGCGGACGCGCCCTGCCTGCTGGATCTCGCGCTGCTCAGGCCCGATCCCGACGACGCTCAGTGGCTGCGGCCCGTTCCCCCAGCACTGGCGCTCAATCAGCTGACGCACCCTCTCGAGCGGGAAATCCAGGAGCGTCGGCAACTTGCCCTCGCCATCGCGGACACTTTCGAGCCGTTCATGAGCATCACGGCACAGGACCTGTCGACCAGACACGCCATCACCGTGCTCGAGGGGCTCGGGCTCATCAACGCGACCCTTGACCGCGTCACCGCCGAGTGCACGGAGGAGCTGCTGACGGTCCAACCTGGCAGCGGACGCAAGCCCGATGCCCTGGCGCAGGGGCTGCGCAGGGCGGAACCGCTCATCAGGAATGGCGTGAAGATGCGCACCCTGTACCAGCACACGGCACGCCATCACCCCTCCATCCTGGCGTACGTGGAGCGTGTCGCTCCGTTCGGCGTGGAGGTGCGCACGCTCGAGGAGATCATCGAGCGCCTGATCATCATCGACCGCAGGGTGGCGCTCGTCCCCGCCCGCAGCGACCGGCAGGTCGCCCTCGAACTGCGCCACGAGGGACTGGTCCGCTATCTCGTCGGCGTCTTCGAGCAGTTCTGGCTCCACGCCACACCGTGGGAGGAGCAACTGTCGTATGCCCCCGAGTTGGACGGCATCACCAGCATTCAGCGCTCCATCGCCAAGCTGCTCGTCGAGGGCCACGTCGACGACTCCATCGCCCGCCGCCTCGGGATGAACGTGCGCACCTGCCGCGCCCACATCGCCAAACTGAACGCCACCCTGGGCAGCGGCAGCCGCGCCCAACTCGGCTACCTCATCGCGCAGTCGGGCATCCTGGACGACAAGGACTGACATACGTACTGCTCCGGCCCGTCATGGCGAGCCCTATTCACAACGCCGGGGAACAGGACCGGAAGCCCTCGCCATCTTGTTGCATCGCGTCGCCGCGCACAGATCCCCCGGCCATGCGCATCGCCTTGCCCGGCCATGGTCACCGTGGTTCCGACGCCACTTCGAGCATCCCAGACCGGGCAATGAGCACCCCGAGCTGCACGCGGTTTGCGCTGCCGAGCAGTTGGGCGAGGTGCGCGATGTGCTTTCGACACGTCCGCACACTGATTCCCAACCGCCGGGCTACTACCTCGTCCGTGTGCCCCTCCGCCAGCAGGCGGGATATCGCGAACTGACGCTCTGACACGCTGCCCAGAGAAGACGCCGGCGGTGTGGCTCCCAGCAGAGGCGAAGCCTGGTGCCACATCCGCTCGAAGACGGACACGAGGTACTTGACGAGCGCTGGGTGGCGCAGTTCCAAGGCGGCCGAAAGGCCGTCCTCACTCGCCGGGACGAAGGCCACCGCACGGTCCATGATGAACAGGCGCTGCGGCAGATCACTCAGGCTTCGCACCTCCAGCGCATCCCCGACCTGGTCGAGGAAACCCCTCAGTGCGGGACTGTGCACCGAAGCCCGCCCATAGAGGGTACGCATGCGCACCCCGTTGTCCCGGAGCCGTAGGTGCTTGGGCAGTGCGGCATCGAGGATCGACTCGCTGCGTGCACCCGGCTGTACGCACAGAAGCTCCGTGCGGCAAGCGTCGAGCGCCCTGTCGAGAGCAGCGTTGATACGGGGGAGCCCCTCCAACACCGTCATCCCGCCGACCGACCCGGCCGAGGCGTCGCCCTCGCGATAGCCAAAGCCTTCCAGCATCTGCGCGACCCTCGCCTGTCTCTCTCGCGAAGCGTGGATCTCCGCCTCGATGTCACGCAGCGCCACGTGCAGCGCAACCGACGGCAGTGTGGGAACCAGCCACTCCCTGTCGTCCGGGTCCGGGTGCAACAGCCCCAGGTCGATCAAGCACGGCGCCTGGGCCACCTCTCCGCGCCGCACACGACCACGCCGCAGCGCCTGCCCATAGCCCGATGAACCCGCCTCGCAAAGCTCGACAAGATCATGTGTGTGATGCGTCATCCCCGATCCCCCGCACCGGCTTACTCCCGCCACTGGCTCCAACCAGCGGTCCTACGAGGCCGGTTGAGGCCTATTCATACTTGAGCCGAATTCAGCCGCGGCCGTATGAGGGTGGTTTATGGCCACCGCCCGCATGAAGGCGGTAGCTCACCCCGATCCGGCCGCGGCGCAGTCGACTTCTCTCGGAAGCGGCGCAAACATCACGGATATTTGTTGCGCTGCACGAAGCGGAGCCGTCAGATGACGGCTGACCCGCCCCCTGTGGGCCGCCAGCGCCGCCAGGGTCAGTCACCGCGCGGACGCCAGGCGCGGGCCTGTCGGACAGCGACGGTGGACGCCCATAGCCACATCAGGACGCTGACGATCAGGACGATCCCCGACGCAGACCACAGCAGTTCGCGCGTGATGTAAGACTCTCCGTTCGCATTGACCGGGGCTGCAAGGCCTGCCGCGACCACGCTCCCGACAAGACCTGCGATGGCCAGTGGGGTGAGGACGGACCACGCCGCGCTGGTACGGAAGACGCGCAGGCCACCAGTGAGGACGGACAGGGGAGCGAGCGCACGTCCGTGGCGCAGGAATTCCGCCATGGCGCTGAGGCCGGCGGTCACAGCAAGCACGGTGATGCCGGTCACCCCGAGGAGAGTGCTCCAACGCCCCTGGTCCCGGTTGGGGATTCCGGCGGTCACCTGCTCCTCGCCCGGAGCACGCACTTGTGCGCCACGGGGGAACACCTCGTAGGACAGTCTCTTTACGGCGGCGGTGGAGAGGTCGCTTCCGTCACGACGCAGGATGACGAGGGGGAAGTCCGCTTCTGGGGCCGCGGCGCGCCGTGCGAGGTCGTGGGTGTCGGTGCGGTGGATGTCCAGGATCATCTCGTCATGCGGGGTCCATCGGATCAGTTCCTGCAGCCGGGGGTCCTCGGGTGTCTCGGTGATACGGCTTGTACCGGCGGGACAGGGAAGGCGCAGGGCGGCGAGGCCGGGGCAGTCGGCGTACAGGGCCATGGGGCTGTCGGGGCCGTCGGCCGGTGGGTCGAGAAGGACGGCTTCGGTGTCCGGCAGGCGGTCCAGGAAAGCGGTCATGTCCGCGGTGGTCACGTCGTCTCTGGCGCCGACGACGAGGGCGCTACGGCCTATGCGGTCGAGGGTGTGCTGTGCTTCGGCGCTCTGTGAACCGAACAGGCCCTGCCATGCGACCGCCTGCATGAGGATGATGAGGGCCACCGTGACACCGGTGACCAGCCGGGCGGTGGCGCCGGGGTGGGTGTGGGTGCGGCGTCCTGCCACAAGGGTGCCGGGCAGACCGTGTGCTTGCCCCCGGCGGGTGAGAACGCGTCCGCCGGCTGCGGTGGCGGTCGCGACGGCGGCGGGCAGGGTGAGGGTCGTACCGGCGATACCTGCCCATCCGATGAGGATGCGCGCAGCGGAGCCCTGCCCAGCGAAGTCGGGACCGTACATCGCGATGAGGAACATGACGGGGAACAGTGCGGCGATGCGGGGAAGCCAGACGGAGGGGGCCCCGCTGTGGGGACGCGTTCCGTTGGCGCTCCGGCGTGGTGCGAGGTCTGCGGTGACAACTGCCGCGAGGACAGCCAGGAGCGCTATGACGGGAGTGAGGGTGATCTGCCGACCGTGTTCGCGTAGGTACGCGGACGAGAGGATGTAGTCGGTGTAGGGGATGTGGGTGTTGTGCAGCAGGGTTGCGGTGACGGCCGCGGCACCAAGGAGCGCGCCAGCGAGCACCGGGAGGCCTGCTTCCCCGAGGGCGATGAGCGCTCGGTCCCTGCGCTGTCCGCCGAGTGCGGCGACCAGGGCGGTCCTGCGGTCGCGAGCGTGGGCGCCGGTGCGTGCGGCAACGAGGAGAAGGACAAGGCCCGGCAGGAGGAGCATGCCGGCCACAGCGGCCTGGAACATCCATTCCGCTTTGTCGTCCTGTCGTCCCGAGCCGGGTTCCAGGCCGGGCATGATCTGGCCGTCGGCAGGACCGAATCCGGTGATGAGCTCGCTCGGCCGCTCGGCACTGAGGCCGTCGCGCGGGCGGACGTAGGCGAGCCATTCGGTCGGCTCGTCCAGGCCGGATGCCTGGATCGTTCCGGCCAGCTTGCCGTAGCGGTGGTCGATGTCCTCTGCCGCACCCGCATTCCTCAGGGCCGGGGACAGCACTGCCTCACCGGGAGCAGGCCAGCGCTCCACTCCGGGCGGCAGCGGCGCGTTGCCCTGGTGCGGGGCCAGATACACGACGCTGAAGCGTCGTTCGCCGTCGAGCGAGTCGGCTCCCACAAGCCACACGGTGGAACCGAGGGAGCCTTCGCGTTCTGCGACGACAGGGGTCCTGGCGATGCGGTGCTGTTCCTTGCCCGTGTACACAGCGTGGACCGCGACGAGACTGCCCATGGCGAGGGTGAGGACCAGGGTGGCGAGGAGGAGGGCGACGAAGCGGGCACCGCCGGCCTCGGCTTTCCGGCCCGCAGTACGTCCGACGGCGAGGAGCTGACGTACCAGTCCTCTCGTGCTGGCGGCCATCAGTGCGCCTCTCGCGTGGCGACCGGTGCGAGGACTCCCGCGGTGAGGTGGAGGGCACGGTCCGCGCGGGCCGCGATGCCCGAATCGTGGGTGACGACGAGCAGTCCGCACGAGTACTGCCGCGGCAGGGCGAACAGCATGTCGGCGGTCTTGTCCCGGGTTTCGCTGTCCAAGGCGCCGGTCGGCTCATCGGCCAGCAGGACGGCCGGCTCGTTGATCAGAGCGCGTGCCACGGCCGTACGCTGCCGCTCTCCGCCGGAGAGTTCCTGGCTGGTCGCCGCTTGTGGCACGCCGAGTTCGTCGAGCAGGCGTTGTGCACGCTCGCGCACGTCACGCCCGCTGCGTCTGGCGAGGAGGGCGGCGAGGACGACATTGTCCAGCGGGCTGAGTTCCGGGAGAAGTTCACCGAACTGGAAGACCATACCGATCGACTCGGCACGTAATTGGGCGAGTTGGGATGCGCGGAGGCGGGTGGTCTCGGCGCCGGTGATGGTGACCGTTCCCATGTCCGGAGTGATCAGGCCCAGCGCGCAGGACAGGAGTGTGCTCTTCCCGGATCCGGACGGCCCGGTCACGGCGATCGACTCGCCCTCCCGCAAGGACAGCTGGAGACCGTCGAAGAGTGTTCGTCCGCCGATCCGATGCCTGAGCCCGGTGATCTCCAGTACCGTCCGCGTGTCTGCGGCGGTGCCCTCTGCTGTCTGCATGGGTACTCGTCCTCCCTGGGATGTAGGTGTCCGGGAACGCAGAAAATGCGGTGGGGCGTTCTAGACCGCCCCACCGCATCACAGTCGCTTAGTGTTCGTCGCCGGGGCGGTCGTCAGCGCCACAACTGTCCGGGCTGAGCTGGATGTTGACGCAGGCGGTCACCTTGCGGACGTAGTTGTTCTCGTTCATGCCGCTGTAGACCGTGGAGCCGTTGCCCCTGGAGTTGTCGAGGCGCAGACCAGTGTTGTCCCGACGGTCGTACAGGGTGTAGACGGAGTGCCTGTCTGCCGCAGTGTCGCTGATGGCGACCTGGCCGTTGGTGCCGTGGCTCCGGGCCTTCGCACCGTAGACCGACGAGTCCAGGTTTTCCCCCGCGCCGGCGAATGCCTGTCCGGCTCCGGAAAGTGCGAGTACGGCTGCGCCGCCTATCAGGATCCTGGATGCAGTTCTGCCGATGGACATAAGTCCTCCCCTGTTGTTGATGCAGTACTGGAAATGCGGAGACGGAGGAGCCTTGTTCTCTCACCGTCACGGCGCCGTAGGCTCCCATCCTGTCCCCGGCTGCCGCGTCATCGACTCTCTCGCAGCGGCGGCACGTCCAACACCGTCATGTTGTTGCACTGCACAAAGCGGAGCCCTGCACGCACCCTCTTCTATCGGCCGTTGAATTCAAGCCAGTGGAGACACTTCCTACTGGTGCAAGAGTGCCGACGATCCGGCACGCCTCCTGATTGCTGCAGCCCAGCCCCATGGGCGTGGAGTTACCAAGACTCAACCGGTCCAACATTCCTACGTGGCTAGGATTTGACCGACATCAACTTGATGCAGTTCAGAAAATCGGGGGGATTACATGGGGCGGGCTCCGACCAATCCAGCACACACGCACAGCCACCGACACCTCTGCGAACCCGGCCTCCGCCTCTACGGCGAGGCTTTACGCAAGGGCCGCATCACACATGCAGACCTCGCCGCCGCTCCCTGCCTCATCGAGATGGCGCTCCTCCACCCTGACCCGCACGACCCGGCGGTTGTGCGCCCGGTAGCTCCCGCCGCAGTTCTCGGTCGCCTTCTGGAGCCCATTGCAGAGAAGATCGGCAAACGGGCAGGGTTTGCCGCTCAGCTGGCCGACTTATTTGGTCAGTTGGACGCGATTCCGGCCACGGCGGCAGACCGTGCCGTCACTCTCATCGTCGGCAAGCCGCAGATCGACGCGGTACTCGGTGACACCCTGCAGACAGCCAGGGAAGAGGTCCTGACGGTGCAGCCGGGCAGCACCAGGAATCCGGAGATCATGCAGCAGAGTCTGCGTCGCTCTTTGACCCTGATCGGACAGGGTGTCCGGCTCCGGCACCTGTACCAGCATCCGGCGCGCTACAACCGTGCCATGAGGGAATACGTTGGCCAACTACCCCCAGGCGGGCTGGAGGTGCGTACCGTCGAGGCGACGATCGAGCGGACGATCATTCTCGACCGCACTGTCGCCTTCGTACCCGCGGCTGCCGGGCGGGAAGCGGCTCTCGAGATCCGCGACCCGAATCTGGTCGCCTGTCTCGTCCAGGTCTACGAGACGCTGTGGGCCTACGCGATACCGATCACGGAGCAGCTGAAGGCGGCGCCTGCCGACATACCGGTTACCGCCGTCCAGCGGAGCATCGCCCGGCTTCTCGCCGAGGGCCATACCGACGACGCCGTCTCCCGGCGTCTGGGCATCAACGTACGAACATGCCGCGCACACATCTCCCGGCTTATGCAGACGATCGGGGCGACCAATCGCACCCAGCTTGGTGCTCGCCTCGTGCAGTCGGGAATCGCCCAGCCCTCCATGGCGGCGGAGAACGCATGAGGTCAGACATGGACAACGGCCATTCGCACACACACGAAGCACACGAGCTCTGCGAAGCCGGAGCTTTGCTCTACACCGAGGCACTACGGCAGGGCCGCATCGCACGTGAAGACGTCGCCCCGGCCCCCTGCCTCATCGACATGGCACTGCTCCACTCCGACCCGCATGACCCCTCCGTCCTGTCCCCCGCACCACCCTCCGGGGCCCTCGCCAGGCTCCTGCGACCCGTCGCCCGCGACCTCCACGACCTCGCACGGACCGCAGCGGAACTCACCTCGGCTCTGGAACCCCTGATCTCCGTCTCGAATGAAGATCCCGGCCTCGCCCTCACCGTCCTCGACGGCGACCGGAAGATCGGTACGGCCATTGCGGATGCGGTCGGCGCCGCAGACGACGAAATCCTGACCGTGGAACCCTGCGTCACCCTGCCAGGCAAGTGGCCAAGCAGTTTCCTCGACCACGCCGAGCCCATCAGACAAGGCACGGCATGCCGCCTCATCCGCCAACTGGCGCCGGACGGCACCCCGAACATCGAGAGGAGCCTGCACCAGCTGCCCGACGGTCGCATGCGGATCCGTACGGTGGATCGAACCGTCGAAGCGCTGCTGATCGTCGACCGTACGGTGGTCTTCGTCCCGGTCCCACCACAGCGGGACAGGGCACTGGAAATCCGGCACCCCGCGCTGATCCAGTACTTCACCCAGTTCTACGAAGTGCTGTGGGCACTGGCCACACCCTGCACCGAAAGCGTGCCTACCACTCCGTCCGACGCTCCCGTGACCGATGTGCAGCAACGCATCGGGCAGTTGCTCGCCGCAGGCCATTCCGACGAGATCGTCGCCCGTCGTATCGGCGTCAGTGTGCGGACCTGTCGCTCGCACATCTCCCGACTGATGCAGGCGCTCGGCGCTTCGAGCCGCACCCACCTCGGTGCACTGCTCGCCCAGTCGGGCATCGTCGACGTGGGCGACCGTGCGGTCCCGCCCGCCCAGGGCACGTGATCGCCGCATGCAACAGGGCCGGAGAGCTGCCCGCTCTCCGGCCCCTCGCTCGCCGCACTCGGCGACAACCGCCGCCCTACTCCGGGCGCTTGGGCCGCCAGACGACCAGCGCGCTCGCCTGCTGCACGTCCTGGTACGGCACGAGGTCGCGCCGGTACGAGGCGTGCACCTGGGCCTCGCGCTGCTGCATCGCGACCGCGGCGCCCTCGACGGCCGCCGACAGCTCGGCGACCCGCTGCTGGAGCGCGGCGACCTGGTTCTCCAGCTCGATGATGCGCTTGATGCCGGCGAGGTTGATGCCCTCGTCCTGCGACAACTGCTGGACCGTACGCAGCAGTTCGATGTCACGGGCCGAGTAGCGCCGGCCCCGGCCAGGCGTGCGGTCGGGGGAGACGAGACCGAGGCGGTCGTACTGCCGCAGGGTCTGCGGGTGCAGGCCCGACAGCTGCGCGGCGACCGAGATGACGTACACCGGTGACTCGTCGGTCAGTTCGTAAGGGTTGCGACTGCGCCCCGACCGGTCCATATCAAGCTCCCTTCGCGGCCTGGAACAACTCCGCCCGCGGATCCTCGCCCGCGGTGGCTTCGCGGTAGGCCTCCAGCGCTTCCTTCGCCTTGTCGCCGAGCTCCTGGGGGACAGCTACCTCGACGGTGACCAGCAGGTCGCCTCGGGAGCCGTCCTTGCGGACCGCGCCCTTGCCGCGGGCACGCATCGTGCGGCCGCCCGGTGTGCCGGCCGGCAGCTTCAGCGTGACCGGGGGCCCACCGAGCGTCGGCACCTTCACCTCGCCGCCGAGCGCCGCCTCCGTGAAGGAGACCGGCACGGTGACGGTGAGGTTGTCGCCCTTGCGTCCGAAGACGGGGTGGGCGTCGACATGCACGACGACATACAGATCGCCCGCAGGACCGCCGCGCTCACCGGGGGCACCCTTGCCGCGCAGCCGGATGCGCTGCCCGTCCGAGACACCCGCGGGAATGCGGACCTGCATGGTGCGCGAGGACCGGGCCCGCCCGCTGCCCTTGCAGACCTCGCACGGGTCCTGGGCGATCAGGCCGCGGCCCTTGCAGTCCACGCACGGGTCGGTCAGCGAGAAGGAGCCGCTGCCGCCGCGCGAGACCTGGCCGGTGCCGACACAGGTCGGGCACACGCGGGGCGTGCCGTTCTTGTCGCCGGTGCCCGAACAGGCCTTGCACGCGGCCGAGCTGGACATCCTCAGCGGGACCGTCGCCCCGTCGACCGCCTCGGTGAAGCTGAGCGTCACCTCGGACTCGATGTCCTGGCCGCGGCGCGGCTGCGTGCGCGTGCCCGCGCCGGCACCCCGGTTGAACAGGCCGCCGAACACGTCGCCCAGCCCGCCGCCGAAGCCGCCCGCGCCACCCTGGCTCTGGCCCTGGGCGCCTCCGAAGAGGTCGCCCAGGTCGAAGTTGAAGGTGCCGCCGGGTCCGCCGGCGCCCGGTGCACGGAAGCCGCCGTTGCCGAACAGCGCGCGGGCGTCGTCGTACTCCTTGCGCCGCTTGGGGTCGCCGAGGACATCGGCGGCCTCGGAGATCTCCTTGAAGCGCTCCTCGGCCTGGGCGTCACCCTTGTTGGCGTCCGGGTGGAACTCGCGGGCGAGTTTCCGGTACGCCTTCTTGATCTCGGCCTCTGTGGCGTCCTTGGGGACGCCGAGAACCTTGTAGTAGTCCTTCTCGACGAAGTCCTTCGTGCTCATCGACGTCCCTCCTTCCGGACGTTTCCTGCGTCAGCCCTCTTCGGGGCCACCGCTCTCCTCGTCAGCCGGCTTCTCTTCCTTCTGCGCTGCCGGGGCCGCGCCCGGCTGGGGCTCGGCCACCGCGACCCGCGCGGGGCGGATCGTGCGCTCGCCGATGCGGTACCCCGGCTGGAGCACCGCGACGCACGTGGTCTCCGTGACATCCGGCGCGTACGAGTGCATCAGGGCCTCGTGGACGGTCGGGTCGAAGGGCTCGCCCTCCTTGCCGAACTGCTGCAGGCCCATCTTGGCGGCGGCCGTCTCGAGAGACTCGGCCACCGACTTGAACCCGCCCACCACTTCCCCGTGCTCCCGGGCGCGGCCGATGTCGTCGAGCACGGGCAGCAGTTCGGTCAGCAGAGTCGCCGTGGCGATCTCCTTGACCGTGACCCTGTCGCGCTCCACGCGGCGGCGGTAGTTCTGGTACTCGGCCTGGAGCCGCTGGAGATCCGCCGTGCGCTCGTTGAGAGCCGTACGGACCTGGTCCAGCTGCGCCGTCAGACCGGCGATCTTTGCTGCGTCCCCTGCCGGGGCCGCCGGGCCCTCCTGCTCGGAGGTCTCGGCGGACTCGGCGGCGTCGTCAGGTGTGGCGCCGGAGGGGACGTCGGGCTTCTCCTCGAAGCCCGGGGTCTCCTCCGTCACGCGGCACCGTCCTTCTTGGGCTTGTCCTCGTCGACGATCTCGGCGTCGACGACGTCGTCGTCGGCCTGAGCACCGGCCTGGCCCTCCGCACCGGCGTCGGCGCCGGCGGCGGCACCCTCGGGCGCGGCGTTGGCGTACATCGCCTGGCCGAGCTTCTGGCTGACCGCGGCGACCTTCTCCGTGGCGGTGCGGATCTCCGCGGTGTCCTCGCCCTTGAGCTTTTCCTTCAGCTCGGTGAGGGCGGTCTCGACCTCGGTCTTGACGTCACCGGGGACCTTTTCCTCGTTGTCCTTGAGGAACTTCTCGGTCTGGTAGACGAGCTGCTCGCCCTGGTTGCGGCTTTCGGCGGCCTCGCGGCGGGCGTGGTCCTCCTCCGCGTACTTCTCGGCCTCTTCGCGCATCCGGTTGACCTCGTCCTTCGGCAGCGAGGAGCCGCCGGTGACGGTCATCTTCTGCTCCTTGCCCGTGCCGAGGTCCTTCGCGGTCACGTGCATGATGCCGTTGGCGTCGATGTCGAAGGCGACCTCGATCTGCGGGACCCCGCGGGGGGCCGGCGGCAGACCGGTCAGCTCGAACATCCCGAGCTTCTTGTTGTACGCCGCGATCTCGCGCTCGCCCTGGTAGACCTGGATCTGCACGGACGGCTGGTTGTCCTCGGCCGTGGTGAAGATCTCGGACCGCTTGGTCGGGATCGTGGTGTTGCGCTCGATGAGCTTGGTCATGATGCCGCCCTTGGTCTCGATACCGAGGGACAGCGGGGTCACGTCGAGGAGCAGGACGTCCTTGACCTCACCCTTGAGGACACCGGCCTGCAGGGCGGCGCCGATGGCGACGACCTCGTCCGGGTTGACGCCCTTGTTGGCGTCCTTGCCTCCGGTGAGCTCCTTGACGAGCTCGGCGACGGCGGGCATACGGGTCGAGCCGCCGACGAGGACCACGTGGTCGATCTCGGACAGCGCGATGCCGGCGTCCTTGATCACGTTGTGGAACGGGGTCTTGCAGCGCTCGAGCAGGTCGGAGGTCAGCTGCTGGAACTGGGCGCGCGTGAGCTTCTCGTCCAAGTGCAGCGGGCCCTCGGCCGACGCCGTGATGTACGGGAGGTTGATCGTCGTCTCGGTGGAGGACGACAGCTCGATCTTCGCCTTCTCCGCGGCCTCGCGCAGGCGCTGCAGAGCCATCTTGTCCTTGGCCAGGTCGACGCCGTGACCGGACTGGAACTGCTTCACCAGGTAGTCGACGACGCGCTGGTCCCAGTCGTCACCACCGAGGTGGTTGTCACCGTTGGTGGCCTTCACCTCGACGACGCCGTCGCCGATCTCGAGCAGGGACACGTCGAAGGTGCCGCCACCGAGGTCGAAGACGAGGATCGTCTGGTCGTCCTTGTCCAGGCCGTACGCCAGGGCCGCCGCGGTCGGCTCGTTGACGATGCGCAGCACGTTCAGACCGGCGATCTCGCCGGCCTCCTTGGTGGCCTGACGCTCGGAGTCGTTGAAGTACGCCGGGACGGTGATCACCGCGTCGGTGACCTTCTCGCCCAGGTAGGACTCCGCGTCGCGCTTCAGCTTCTGCAGGATGAACGCGCTCATCTGCTGCGGGTTGAAGTTCTTCCCGTCGAGCTCGATCTTCCAGTCCGTGCCCATGTGGCGCTTGACGGACCGGATGGTCCTGTCGACGTTGGTGACCGCCTGACGCTTGGCCACCTCGCCGACCAGCACCTCACCGTTCTTCGCGAAGGCGACGACGGACGGCGTGGTCCTGGCACCCTCGGCGTTGGTGATGACGGTGGGCTCGCCGCCCTCCAGAACGCTGACGACGGAGTTAGTCGTGCCCAGGTCGATGCCGACCGCACGTGCCATTTCGATTCCTCCAGCTGACTTGAGTGGAACTGGCTCAAGGATGCATCACCCGTTCCGTGGAGTCAACAGACGTGAGTCGGGGACACTCAACTTTTATCCCGCCCTTACGTGCAGACCTGCCACCCACGCGCGTGGCGCGCCCTTCTTGAACGCACACATCTGGGAAAGTCATATCCGAAAAAAGCGATCAAGAACTGTCATTCGTGACGAGAGGGGCGTGCCCCGTGCCGGCAAAAAGAGCCGTCGATGTGACGGGCGCCCTGATCCTTCTTCTGCTGCTGTCGCCGGCCCTGCTGGCCGCCGCGGCCGCCGTCGCGGCCACTTCCGCGGGCCCGGTGCTGCAGCGGGCGGACCGGGTGGGCCGCGGTGGCCGCGCCTTCACGATGTTCACGTTCCGCACGAAGCGCGCGGGCACGGTCACAGCGGTGGGCCACGTACTGCACCGTCACTTCCTGGACCGGCTCCCCCAGCTGTTCAACGTCCTGCGCGGGGACATGTCACTGGTGGGCCCGCTGCCGCTGGCCGCGCGCGAGGCGGACGCGAAGGGCCCCGGCACCGGCCGCGCCAGGCTCGCCGTACGGCCCGGGATCACCGGCCTGTGGCAGGTCAGCGCACGCTCGGACCTCCCCTGGGAGGAAATGACGGTGCTCGACCTGCATTATGTGGAGCAGCACTGGCTGGGACTCGACCTGTTGATCCTGGCCCGTACCGTCCCCGCCGTGGTGGCAGGACGGCGTCCGACAGAGGTCATGCAGACGGCCCCGGTCAGGGTTGCCTGAGCGACACAGATCACCGCGCGCGCGGCTACAGTGCGGCCGGATAAGTGGGTACTCTCAGCACGGACTGAATAAGTTACCGCTTAGTAGTAGTGCTGGATCACCCACCCTCGCAGGCCCGAGGAGCCCCCAAATGCAACTCGCCGCGATCATCGTGTCGCTGACCCTGACGGTGGTCGGCGTCGCGCTCATCTCCCGAGCGGTCGCGCAGATCTACCGGTTCGTCAAGCTCGGCCAGCCCGTCCCCGCGGGCAGCCGTACGGACAACTGGCAGGCGCGCAGCGTCACGCTGGCCAAGGAGTTCGTCGGCCACACCCGGATGAACCGCTGGGGGGTCGTCGGCGTCGCGCACTGGTTCGTCGCCGTCGGCTTCCTCACACTCGGTCTGACGATCGTCACAGCGTACGGACAGCTCTTCCAGGCCGACTGGGTGCTGCCGGTCGTCGGCGGCTTCCTGCCGTACGAGGTCTACATCGAGTTCATCGCCCTCGGGACCACCGTCGGCATCCTCGTACTGATGGCGATCCGGCTGCTCAACCTGCCCTCCCGGGCCGGCCGCAAGTCGCGCTTCGCGGGCTCCAAGGCCTGGCAGGCGTACTTCGTCGAGTACGTCATCCTCGTCATCGGCCTCTGCATCATGGCCCTGCGCGGCCTCGAGGGCGCGATCCACCATGTCGAGAGCTACGACGCGGCCTACTGGGCCTCGTACCCGCTCGTCCTCGCCTTCAAGGGACTGAGCCTCGGCACGCTGCAGAACCTCGTGTACTTCTTCGCCATGGTCAAGCTCGGCGTGACCATGACCTGGGCCATCACCATCGGCCTCAACACCAACATGGGTGTGGCCTGGCACCGTTTCCTGGCGTTCCCGAACATCTGGTTCAAGCGCAACGCCACTGGTGAGACGGCCCTCGGCGAGCTGAAGCCGATGACGTCGGGCGGCAAGGAGATCGACTGGGAGGACCCGGGCGAGGACGACGTGTTCGGCGTCTCGCAGGTCGAGCAGTTCTCCTGGAAGGGCATCCTCGACTTCTCCACCTGCACCGAGTGCGGCCGCTGCCAGTCGCAGTGCCCCGCCTGGAACACCGGCAAGCCGCTCTCCCCGAAGCTGCTGATCATGTCGCTGCGCGACCACGCGCACGCCAAGGCCCCGTACCTGCTGGCCGGCGGCGGCAAGACCATGGAGGGCGAGGAGAAGGCCTCCGAGGAGCAGCTCAAGGACGTCCCCGCCGCGGCGCTGGCCGAGGCCGAGCGCCCGCTGATCGGCACCCTCGAAGAGAACGGCGTCATCGACCCGGACGTGCTGTGGTCCTGCACCACCTGCGGCGCCTGTGTCGAGCAGTGCCCGGTCGACATCGAGCACATCGACCACATCGTCGACATGCGCCGCTACCAGGTCATGATCGAGTCCTCGTTCCCGTCCGAGGCGGGCACGATGCTCAAGAACCTGGAGAAGAAGGGCAACCCCTGGGGCCTGGCCAAGAAGCAGCGGGTGGAGTGGACCAAGGAGGTCGACTTCGAGGTCCCGATCGTCGGCAAGGACGTCGAGGACCTCACCGAGGTCGACTACCTCTACTGGGTCGGCTGCGCCGGCGCCCTCGAGGACCGCGCCAAGAAGACCACCAAGGCCTTCGCGGAGCTGCTGCACATGGCGGGCGTCAAGTTCGCGATCATGGGCGGCGAGGAGAAGTGCACCGGCGACTCCCCGCGCCGCCTGGGCAACGAGCCGCTGTTCCAGCAGCTCGGCCAGGAGAACGTCGCGATGCTGAACATGGCGTTCGGCGAGGACGACGAGGACGAGTCGACGAAGAAGCCGAAGTCGGCCAAGAAGATCGTCGCGACCTGCCCGCACTGCTTCAACACGATCGCGAACGAGTACCCGCAGCTGGGCGGCGAGTTCGAGGTCATCCACCACACGCAGTTGCTGCAGCACCTCATCGACGAGGGCAAGCTCGTCCCCGTCACGCCGGTCGACGGCCTGATCACCTACCACGACCCGTGCTACCTGGGCCGCCACAACAAGGTCTACACGCCCCCGCGCGAGATCATGTCGGCCGTCCCGGGCCTGCGCCAGCAGGAGATGCATCGCCACAAGGAGCGCGGCTTCTGCTGCGGCGCCGGCGGCGCACGGATGTGGATGGAGGAGCGGATCGGCAAGCGCATCAACACCGAGCGCGTCGACGAGGCCCTGTCCCTCAACCCGGACATCGTCTCCACCGCCTGCCCGTTCTGCCTGGTCATGCTCACCGACTCCGTCAACGGCAAGAAGAACGACGGCAAGGCGCCGGAGTCCCTCCAGGTCGTCGACGTCGCGCAGCTGCTGCTCGACTCGGTGAAGACCCCGCCCGCCGATCCGGCGGCGGAGACCGAACCGGAGGGGGCGCCGGAACCGGAGCCCGTGAAGTAACCGTCTCCTTGTAGGAGAACAGTGAGCGGCCGGACCTGCCTCGGGGGCAGGACCGGCCGCTCACGTGTGTGACCGTCCGCCGCTCACGCGTGTACCGCCCGCCGCACCCACCCGTGACCAGCCGCCGCATAACCTTTGGCCTTCGATCAGTCGCGAACCATTGCCCGGGGCGACCTTCCGGACGAGCATCGTGGGGCGACCGCGACCGCGACCGCGACCGCAACCGCAACCGCAACCGCGGACACGAACAGAAACAGCGGATCAGGGGGAGGGCCTGTGCGCACACGAACGAGAGCGGCGACGGCACTGGCCGCCCTCTGCGCCTCCGCGGTGCTGCTGACGGCCCTGAGCGGCTGCGACAGCACCTCCGAGCCCGTCGCGTCGAAGGCCGAAGCGAAGAACGGCGACACGGACCCGGCCGCGGACCGCACCACCGAGACCTCGCTGCCCGTGCCGCGCGGCAAAGGCAGCCGGGTCCCCTACGACTTCAACGGCGACGGCCACCGCGACCTCGTGCTGAACGACCTGGTGAAGTCGCCCCGCGACAGCCACGGCGACGACGCGGGCATCGGCGTCGTCTACGGCACGAACACCGCCCGCCGCCTCGACCCCGCCGTCCGCCGGCTGCTCACGCCGCAGACCCACGGCGCCGAGGTCAAGGGCACACTGCCGGCCGCGTTCGACGCCGAGACCTCCTGCGACCTCGACAAGGACGGCTACGCGGACCTGGTGGTCGCGACCGACCCGCCGTACGACGGCATCGGCCGCCCTCCCGTGCCCCTCCAGCTGCTCTTCGGCTCCCCCACCGGAATCACCGGCAAGGCGGTCGTCCTGCGGATCCCCGAGCGGGCCCGCTACGGGAACGACTGGCCCGACCACCCCGTCTGCGGCGACTTCGACGGCGACGGCAGCGCCGACCTGGCCGTCACCGCCTCCGCCGGGCGCGTCAGCTTCCTGCGGGGCCCCTTCACCCGCGCCGGCGCCCCGCGCGCAGCCACCGCACCCGTCCCCGGCGGCGGCCCCGCCCTGGCGGCGCCCGCGCCGCGCGCCGACACGAACGGCGACGGCGCCGACGACCTCGTCGTCCTGCCCCGTACGCGCGAGGCGGGAGCCGCCGCCAAGGGCAGGATCCTGCTCGGCGGCCCGGCCGGCCCCGGCCGCCCCGGCGGCACGTACACCTTCGCCGCGGTCGAGCCCCCGCCCGCGCCCGCGCTGACGGCGGGGGAGACGAAGCCCGTCACGGACGTCCTCGCATACGCCGACTTCGACGGCGACAAGCGGCCGGACGTGGTGACCCGTACCCACCGGGGCGAGCGGGCCGACGTGGTCGCGCTGTACCCGGCGGCCGCCCCGAAGACCGCGGGCACACGGCCGGCGATCACCTTCAGCACGTCCGTCTTCCTACCCTGACCTGCTGCCGGGCGGCGCCGATCGGGCGCCGCGGCAGGGCCGTTGGGCGGCGTGGGGCAGGCCCCCCGGGGTTCCCTTAGGGGATGTCACAGGTCAGCCGCAAAGGCCTCCGGTTCCGGGTCTGCCGCCACCTCACGTTCGTGGACCGGGTACGTTCGATTACGTGGCTGGATTCAGGATCGGACGCGGCCGGGACAACCGCACCCAACAACAGCAGGCGCCGCAGGCGCCGCCGCCCTACCAGGGCGGTGGTCGTCCGGCAGCGCCGCCGTACGCGCAACAGCAGCGGCAGCAGCAGTGGCCCCAGGCCGGCGGCGGGCCCCGGCAGGGCGGCGGATACGACGAGCCGGAGTACTTCGGCGACCCGCACCCGCAGTACGCCCCGCCCCAGGACCCGTACGCGGCCAACAACCCGGGCCACACGCAGATGTTCAGCGTGCACGACGATCCCTACGGCGACGGCGCCACCTACCGCTCAGGAGCCGCGCCGGCGACCCCCGCGGGTCCGCGCCTGCACTGGAAGCAGCTGCTGAGCGGCATTGTGCTGCGACCCGGCCCGACGTTCCTGCAGATGCGCGACCACGCCGTCTGGGGCCCGGCGCTCGTCGTCACGTTCCTCTACGGCATGCTCGCGATCTTCGGCTTCGACGAGCCGCGGGACGAGGCGATCAACGCGACGCTCTCGAACGCGATCCCGTACGTGCTCGTCACGGGCGTCGCCTTCGTCATCAGCGGTCTGGTCCTCGGCGCGGTGACCCACACCCTGGCCCGCCAGCTGGGCGGCGACGGCGCATGGCAGCCGACGGTCGGCCTCTCCATGCTGATCATGTCCATCACGGACGCCCCCCGCCTGGTCTTCGCCCTCTTCCTCGGCGGCGAGAACTCTCTTGTCCAGGTGCTGGGATGGGCGACCTGGCTGGCGGCGGGCGCGCTGTTCACCTCGATGGTGAGCAAGTCGCACGACCTGCCGTGGCCGAAGGCGCTGGGCGCGTCGGCGATCCAGCTGGTCGCACTGCTGTCGATCATCAAGCTCGGCACGATCTGAGCGACCCGAGCGACATACAAGAGCGCCGTACAAGAAGGCCTCCGCCGATCCGGCGGAGGCCTTCTTCTGATGCGGGGAGAGCTGCACTGCGCCTGTCAGGCGTCGAGCACCTGACCGCTGCGCCGCACGACGGGCTTCTCCACACTCCAGGGCAAACGAAGTCAATGAGGGTAGTAGCCTTGCCCGATACCGAAACACCAGATCGCCGGCAGGGGAGGCCCCGATCATGGCACGCAAGGTGGGGATCTACACCCGGATCTCACGAGATGACGAGGGGGACGCACTCGGCGTCGGCCGTCAGCGCACAGACTGCGAGCGTCTAGCGGACCTGCGTACCTGGCAGTCGGTGAAGGTCTACGAAGACAACGACGTGTCCGCTTTCAAGCGCAACGTGGTGCGCGACGAGTTCGAGCTCATGCTGAAGGATCTGCAGGCCGGGTTGATCGATGGCGTCGTGGCATACGACCTGGACCGGTTGGCCCGTCAGCCGCGCGACCTTGAGCGGCTGATCGAGATCTTCGACGAGCGTCCACGGCTGGAATTCGCGACCGTCACCAACGACGTGAACCTAGGCACCGCCGACGGACGGACCATGGCGCGGATCATGGTGGCGTTCGCCAACAAGTCGTCGCACGACACGTCGCGCCGGATCAAGCGCAAGCACCTGGAGTTGGCTCAGCAGGGCAAGGCCAATGGAGGCCCCGCGCCGTACGGGTGGCAGAAGGACGACCGGAACAAGGTGGACCCCGTCGCCGCCGCGCACATCCGCCAGGCCCAGAAGGAAGTACTGGCCGGAGTGCGCATCGGCACGATTCGGCAGCGTTGGCACGCCGAGGGAATCGGCAACCCGCGCGAAGGCACCAAGCGCATGGCCCATCACCACGTCGAGCACATCCTCACCAGCCCCCGACTGTGTGGCTACCGCACGTACCACGGTGAGATCCTGCACGGTGACGACGGACAGCCAGTCAGGGGTGAATGGGACACGATCAACACGGTCGAGGAGTGGGAAGCCGTTTCCGCAGCAGTCGCTGATCGCAAGCAGGGCCGGCGGGCGGGCGACACACTCGCCCGCAAGTACCTGCTCTCAGGGATCGCGCGATGCGGACTGTGCAAGAGCAAGATCCGAGGGCAGATCAACCGGCGCTGGAAACCCGGCTCCAAGGGCACGAAGTACACCTACCAGTGCTCTCAGGTCAACGGCGGGTGCGGAAAGGTCGGCCGGGTCGGTGAACCGGTCGACAGGCTGATTACCCAACTCGCCCTTGCCGAGCAGCGCGAGAAGGCCGCTACGTCAGTCATGCCCACGGACGCCCGTTGGCCCAGGGAACAGGAGTTGGAAGACACCCTCACCGATATCGCCCGGCTCATCGAAGCCGAGAGGGCCAAGACGATCACTGTGTCCTCACTCTTGCAGTTGCTCCCAGGCAAGGAGCGGGAGCGCGATGCGTTGAAGTTGGAACGCGCCCGCTTCTACAAGGAGCAGAAGCAGGCGGAGGCCAAGGGCAACACTGCCAACCTGACACTAGAGGAGTTCTTCGCGCTGCCCATCGAACGGCAACGTGAGATCGTCCTGCACAGCGTCACGGCCGTGCTCATCCACCCCGCGGGCCGGGGCAAGCGCAAATTCGATCCCGACTTGATCGAGCCCATTTGGAACTGAGCGCACAAGAGACCCGGTTCCGGCCGGCGCCATCTGTTTTCAGCTAAACGGACCGAGGTCCCCTTCCACCCCACATGGAAGGGGACCTCCTATAGTTTAGCGGGTGGCGCTCTTCTTCCTATGGAGGCGTACGGTCACCACCAGAGAGGCAATCAGACCCGCCCCCCAGATTCCCAGCTCGATTTCTCCGATTCCAGATCCGAAGAAGAACAGGATGGCGGCAAACACTCCTACGATGAGGATGATTTTCCCGACGAGTGAACTCATCCTAGGCTCCTTAGACGCCGCTGGTGAAGCTGGTTCGGCCTGTGCCCTTCACCGTGGTGTAAACGTACGGGTACATGGTCGAGTAGCAACCGTACTTGAATATGCACAGCTCGACCTTCCGCTTCATCTTCGAGGTGGCCGAAGAGGCGGGGGTGGAGGTCTTCGAGTCGACGATGCGCCGGTTGTCGACATTGACGATCTCGGATGCGTTGGTGATGTCGTCGGCGCGGTAGCGCCAGGCGCGGACCTTGCCGCCGCCGTAGTTGAACTCTGCCCAGGTCTGGTACTTGTAGATGACCGAGCCGGAGTAGCTGCGGTGTGTGTGAGTGACGTGCGTCATCTTCCACCTGCCGCCCGTGATGCGGGTCCCGAATGAGCCGGCAGTATCGGCGGACTCGGCCGGGAGCGTCACCTCCCCGGGCTGAGGCTTTCCGTCGAGGTGAGCGGGAGGCATAACTTCCGCAAGCTCCTCCGGCGATAGAGGCTCTCCGTCCATCGGCGAGACCGCCTGCCCGCTTGCCGAGAAGGCGGCTTCCTTCGTGGTCACTTCGACCGGGCGCGTGGGGTCTGCCACCACAGCAGCCAGCTCGGGAATGGACCGGATCAGGTCCACGTCAGCCTGGGTCCAGCTTCCGTCCGCATGGCGCTGCAGAGCGGCGGCAACGGCGGGATCGGGTGCGTTGTCAACAGCCTGGGCGGTAGGAGTCAACGTCGCCACCACAGCTGCAGCACACACTACGGTGCTGGCGGCGAAATTCCAGGCGCTTCGGCGTCGTGCAGTGAACACAGATACTTCTCCCCTTAAGCATCGAAAGCGCAATGTGGGAATGCTGGCCGACCAGCCAGCGTGGGCATCCTGATGGTCAGTCAAGAATATGATCCCGCGCGCTTTTCCGTTGGCTTGATCAACTTAGCGGTGTGGAGGCGTCATGGTCACGCCAGTTGAGCAAGATGTGAGCTTGAGGGGAATCAGACACGCAGCGGTTTCGAATTCAACTTCGGCGCAGCACGGCCGGATCAGAGTTGACGGAGGCCGAAATGCTCCCCTCTGGCTCACCTCACACAGAGCGCCAAATTCTGATGTGCCATCAGCGGGACCGGTGCAGACAGCGGCCACTTCACACCGGTCAGCTCGAACCGTGCCACTGGCGGGAACGGTGCGCCCTCTCGGCTACATCCTGCCCTGTAGCAATAGGGCGCGGCGTATCCACTCCTCGTCGCGTTCGGGGGCCCGCAAGAGGTGCCGACGCAACCAAGCAGCCTCGGCAGTCTCATCCGGCGTGGCAGGCTCTCGCATCACACCAGCGGTGCTATTGCTCAGCGTCTGCATCGAGGGTGCGACCACAATCGTCACTGCCACACCTCCCCTTCAGTTGTGACCCGATCGGCTCGTTCGCGGGCTTGGGCGATGTCGTAGCGGGTCTGTGCGGCGATTAGTTCTTCGCCGGGGCGGTAGCCGCTGCTGAGGTAGGTCCACGAGGAGTCGGTGACGAGGGTGGTGTTCTCGTCGTGGGTGGGGAGGCCGGCCGCGGTGCGGGCGTGGTCGGCTTGTGCGGTGCGCCAAGCGCGGCGTACGTCGCGGAGTGCGCCGAGGGTGGTGGAGTAGGCGCGGCTCTTGCTGGAGAAGTGGCCGCGGAAGCCGAGCATGTGGGCCCACTTCCAGAGCTTGAGGTGTGTGAACTCAGGGAGGTGGCCGAGGGCCCAGGCGGTGCGGATCATTTGCCGGACGTGCTGTTGGACGCGGAGGTCCCGCAGGGGTTCGGCTTGTCCGGTGCCGTCGCAGTCCGGGCACCTTTCGCGTAGCTCTGCGAGGCCGCGTACGAAACCGCGTCCCTTGCAAGGGCGGCACACGAGCGTGCGGTCGACGGTGCCCGCTCCTTCGGCGCTCTTTGTGGCGTACTTGGCGACGTATCCGGCGACCTTGCTTTCGGTGTACTCGGCGACGCGGGCGTCGGTGAGTTCGCCGTTGCCGAGGGCTTTGATGGGGTCCACCTTGAACCGGCCGCCCCAAGCGATGATGCGTTCGCCGATGGCGTCGGAGTCGACGGTGAGCCGGGCGCGGTCGACGGACAGGCCCACGGCGACGCGAAGGGCGTCGAAGGTGGCCCAGGGTGGAGGCGGCGTGGTGTGGCCGTCGGGTCCGTCGAAGCGGATGACGGCGTGGAAGTGGACCAGGCCGCGCTTTTGGTACTCGGCGACCTTGGCGAAGGAGACGCGAAGGGCCGCGTTCAGCGCCTTCTGCGTCATGCCGAGGTGTTCGGCCAGGGCGCGGCGCAGGTAGGTGGTGAAGCGCGCCCAGAGCTGCCCGGCGTGCGCGTTCCAGAGCACGGCTCCCGTGTAGTCGTAGGTGGCCGGGTCCAGCGGGGTGCTCAAAGCCGGGTCGTCGTCGGCGTGCTGGACGCCGCAGCGGCAGCGGCGGGGTTTGCCCGCACTGTCGGTGCTGCGGTGGACGGGGCCGAAGGAGGGGGCGGTGAGGGTGACGAAGGCGCGGGGGTGGTCGCGGACGGTTTCGGCGACGTTCTTACCGCCGGACAGACCGGCCTTGATCAGGTGGTAAGTGTCGGCGGCGTACACCCGCGAGCAGGCGGGGCAACGGGTCGAGCGGCGGTTGCCGCACGCGGTGAGCAGGCGACCGGAGGGTTCGTCCTCGGAGCGGTAGGAGCGCACCACTTCTTTGGTGGCTTCGTTGGTGGTGATGGTCCAGCCGTGGAGATTGACAGGGCTGGTGCAGCCGCGCAGGTTGCGGACCTGTTCTTGCACGCGTTCGAAGTCGTGGGTGTTGGCCAGTTCGATCAGGTCCCGCAGGCCGGGACTAGCGATGTGGCGCAGGTCGAGTTGGCGGCGCATGAGTGGCGGGGTGTCCCTTCTGGCACGAAGGTGGAGAGAGGTGGTCGCCCGTCGAATCCGGTCGTCCGCCAGGCGGGCAGCAGCCGCTTGCGGGCGCTGGGCTGCTGCCCGCAGGCCTGGCGAGTCGAGCCAGGGCGGGCGGGTGAGCGTTACCGGGAAGGCCGGCGGGGAGTGCGGCGCTACAGGGCGGCGTGGAGGGCGGTGGCCATGGGAAGGCCGATGCCGAGCCGCATCTTGAGCTGTGCCGGGGTGATTGCCTCGCCGTGTTCGGCGTCGTGGGATGCGGCGATGGAGCGTGCTTCGGTGAGCAGCGGCTCAGGGACCTTGACCGTAGGCGCCACCGGGCCGGGCACCGGAACAGCCGGTGCTGCAGCCTCGACGGAGGTCGGAGCCCGATCGGTGGCCGGGGCCGCACCAGGCACCGGTTCGGTTTCGATCGGTGCAGCGGCCGGGGCCAGGGCGGGTTCGAGGGCTGGGTCGGCGGTGTCGGTGACCGAGGTAAAGGCGCGCAGGAGCTGTGGGCCGACGGTGCCCCAGCCGAGGAGGAGGAGCGGGGCGACCGCGTCCACGGCTGCGCGGCCGTAGTGTCCGGCGGCGATGGGTTCGGCGACGTTGAGGGCCAGTGTCAGCAGTCCGGAGAAGTGCATGAGCCGGGTTGCCGCTGTCATGTCCCTGGGCGGGACGCCGCGCAGGGAGAGGTAGCGCAGCGCGACCAGGAGGCCGACGACGGACAGGTCCACCATGGGGGCGATGAGTGGCGCGATCGGTTCGGGCACGCCCAGGCGCAGGGCGAGGGCCCACACGTTGCCGAAGGAGAAGACGAACGCGAGCAGGGCGATGACGATCATCACGGCTGTGACGGTGCGCTGGGTGATCCGGTCTTCAGTCGTCATGGGTGTTCACCTCCTTTCAACCGGCCTATGTCGGGGCGTTGGCGCTGCTCAGGCTGTGGTGTCGAGGTCCTTGCGGAGCACGACCTGTGTACGTCCGAGCTGTGCCTTGAGGAGTGCGGCGGGGTCCTGGGTGAGGTGGGCGGTTGCGTGGGCGAGGTCGGCGGCGCAGGCGTCGGGCACGTAGGGGGTGCGGATGCGAGTGAACCCGGGCTGCGACTGGTGGTTCATCGCGGCGACGCCGACATAGGCGGGGTCTTGCAGGTTGATCGGGTTGGCGTCGGGCCAGTTGCGGATCTCTTCACCGAGAGCCGCAACGGCAGCTTCGGCGGTCTTCTGCGCGAAGCTCAGGCCGACCGGGCACACGTCGCGGATAAATGTGGGGATCGCATCCCCGGTGGACTTCTGGGTTGCGAGGACGACGAGGATGCCGACGCTGCGACCCATCTTGACCAACTCTTCCACGAGGCGGGCGTTCTCCGCCGCCAGGGCTGCGAGTTTCTTCGTCTTGGGGTCACTGCCCTTGTGGTCGCGGAAGTAGGTGTGCGCCTCATCGATGATCAGCACGACGAGGGGCCATTCCTCGGTCGGGCCGACGTCCCACATCGACTTCACCCCGAGCACGGCTTTGATGGCCGAGGAGCGGTCACGGCGCAGGGCGACGAGGCGGTGGAAGAGGGTGTTGGCCTCTTCCAGGTCGTCGCCGACGAAGGCGAACATGCGCTTCACCAGGTCGGCGTAGTCGCCCTCATAGGCGGCCTTGACCTTGCCGTCCGCTCCGGCGAACTGCACCGCCGCCGAGGGTGCCCAGTCGCACATCAGGCAGTTGATGAGTGAGGTCTTGCCGAAGCCGGGGAGGCCGGCCACCGTCACGCCGGGCACCTGTGTGAGGTCCACCGACACGGGCCGCGCGTACTCGTCCAGGCCCAGATTCCACCGGGCCACCTCGTCCGGCACGAGACCGGTGGGGCGGTGTTCGGTCTTGAACTTGAGCGGATCAAGCCGCACGCCACGGATGACGACCTGACCAGGGTCGTCTTGGGTGACCGCAACCCGTGTGCAGCGCCAGGCGTTCGCCAGGTGCGGCGCCGCCTTCTGAAACTCCTCCAGACCGACGCCGGGCAGACAGGTCGCCCGCGCGATCACCCCATAGGCGTCGTGGGTGACCTTGAGGGCCGGGATCAGGACCCGCGGTTTGATGGGCTTGCCGTCTGTGTTCGACAGCGAGGCGAGCGCTGTCGGAGTCTTGTCGGTGGCCGCGAGCTTGAGCATCGGCGCGAGCCGCTTCCATCCCCGCCGCACCCGCACGGCCTGCCGGATGGACAGGCGAGTCATCGGGTCAGCCAACAGGTAGCGGACGATCCACCACACCGCCCAACCACCACCAGCGGTGAGCAGCAGGCCCACCACCAGGGGGCCGTAGACGCCCACCCCTTCGGCCAGTTGCGTTATGTCGGTCATTCGGGGTTCTCCTTGCTGAAGTCGTACAGGTAGCCCGCGAGGACCGATTCGAGGGCCGCCCAGTCGCCCACCTGTGTGACGGGCGGATAGCCGTAGGCGGCCAGGAGTGCGGCGACGGAGTTGACGAGGGATTCGGCGAACCGGGGGTCCGGCCCGGCGTGGCGTATCGGGTAGACACGCTCACCGCCGAGCCAGAACACCTCGTCGCCTGCGTGCTCGCTCACGCGGCGGTCTTCTTCGCTGCCTCAGCAGCTGGGCCTACCAATTCCAGCGAGGCCGCGCGGTAGGCGATGCCGTCCGAAAGCGAGCCATTGAAGATCCGCGCCCACGGGGTAGCGAACAGCTCCACCGGCATGACCGGCATACCGGGCTTAAGGCCGTTGGGAAGGCCGTTCTCCGGAACGGTGATCTTCAGCGCCTCCGCACGGTCCTCCTCCATGAAGAAGAGGGTGACCGTGTAGAGCTTCACGCCGGTCTCGCGGTCGGTGGCGAACTGCGTCTTCTCCTGATCGGTGTACTTCGGCACAGGCAGGGTGCCGACCATGAACGACGCGGACGGGAGCAGGCCAACACGGATACGGGCCATGGGTGTTACTTCCCTTCGTTGCGCTCCGCCGGAGTGGCGAGGCGTGATCACCATTCAACATAGCTGACCTAGCACTGTCAAGTGACAGTGGTGAGCTAGGTGGCAGCAGACATAGCGGAGCTATGTCAGTGGGGTGTGCTAGGGGTGCTAGGAGTCGCTACCCTGGGCGTCATGAGTCCAGCCCAAGAGAGCAAGCCCGACCGCCGGCCGCCATATCAGCACGCCGCCGACGAGCTTCGGCGCGACATCCTCAAGGGCCGGATCAAACCGGGCGAGCAGATGCCGTCGATTCGCGAGCTGCAAGACCGCTTCGGCGTCGCCAACATGACCGCGAGAAGCGCCCTCAACGTCCTACGCGACGAGGGATTGATCTACACGATCCACGGCCGGGGCAGTTTCGTCGCCGACCACGACACGACCGGTCAGTTCGGCATCGACTACACCCCGCCCGCCTGGTACCTGGCCAATGCCCCCAAGGCACCCGAGAAGGCGAAGGAACCGGAGGCGAAACCCGACGACACAGAAGCCGCCGGGGCCACCCTCACCGACCTACTCACCGCCTTGCGCGACGAAATCCGGGCACTCAGCGCGGACAACCAGGATATCCGCCAGGAGATCGCGGCACTGAAGGCCCGAGTCGAGGCCGACGAGCGTTCCTGAGCTGCGCCAGCTCTTCCCGCATTTCCTCCGACTCACGACGCAGCCGTGCCACCGTAGCTGCCATTTCCCGAATCATGGTGGACACCTCGGGCACATCCCGAACGTGAATGCTGATCAACTCCCTTTTCTGCGGGCGTATCTGCTCGCTCATGACTTCCCCGTTCCGTTCGTGCCGTTGTGCCGTACTGCATCCACCCAAGCGACCGAGGCTTGCCCGAAAGCTTGCCCACGGCTTGCCCGCCTGCCGACCAAGGCTTGCCCACCCCAGCAGCGGAACCGGAAACCCCGCCGGGCAAGCCCTCCCCAGGTCTAACAGGCCCGCCGACCTTGCCCACGGCAGACGACAACCACGCCTCACCGGACGGGATACAAGAAGCAAGCCCGTCCCGTGCGACGGGAATTGCACCCGCCGTTGCGTCCACTGCCTTTGTTTCGCCGTGTGCCGGGCCCGACCACCTTTCGACCTGGGACCTTGAATGGTCCGGAGAACCACCGGTTTGGCTAACCGGCACTTCGCGGCTATGTTGCGCCGCCCGATCCCTCACGGATCACCCATAGAGGTATCGCCGAGGCCGCCCGTGCGACCCCGAGCCTCTGTGACGCCAACCACTCCCCTCACCCCTCTCACGTCGAACTGGCGAGCACCAGCAATGCACTTCGCTCTTCGCTTGCTACAGGTGCCGAATTCCAGCCCCGTGTGACACTTCGTGACGACCGTCACATACCGAGTCACATTTGCCGCCGTAGCAATGCCAGACCAGCACACACCACTCCCCGAACCACTCCCCGAATCAGGCCCTGAAGGTCACGAAACGATTACGGCCCATTCAGTGCGTTCCGCGCCACGCATCACGAACATCCTGCAATGACTTGCCTGTGGATAAGTTTCCGCGAACCCAAGCACAAAGTGCCCCAACTCGGAGATAGAGGGGCATATATCCGCAGAACTCACTTGCCGGGCACAGGCGCGGACGGCGGGGCGCACGACGACCGGCCAAGGCGCGGGCAAGGCCGAGCTGTTCAGAGTTTCTTTACTGGATCAAGGCGGCCCGCTTACGCGGTCCGCGCGCGCTGGCGGCCCATGGCCGCCGCCGCTCCATGTCTTCGCCACCGCTCACGGCGGCCCGCCCGCTCAGCGCGCATGACCGCGAAGGCGGACAGCCAGCCCAGGAAGCAGCCCGACCAGCCCGCGCAGCACCAGGCCGACACCAGCGACCAGAGCCCATCCTCAGCCCCCGGCCATCAGCCCAAGGCAGACCCAGCCCGCTGACCACCACGCCGGCCGCACAGGCGAAGGCCCCGGAGCCGCACCAGGCAGGTCAAGAAGGGCGCAGCATCCGGGGCGCCAAGGTGTTGCCGTCCCCCCCGGAAAGGGCCCGGACGGTGAGCACCTCAGCCAGTCAACGAGCGCCCTCAGGAACGGATACGGGTGCCATACGCGGGAGGTGGCTAGAGCCGGGGCGACCGGCCTCCACGGCTTTAGCCACCTCCCCGGCCGGGGCCCCTCGTCGAGCAAGCCCAGGGGGCCACTCGGACACATTGCGGGCAGGATACAAAGCCTGCCCGAGTAGCCGGACAGCGTACGGCCCCCTGACCATGCCCGACCCCCAACCGGGCAGGACACCGGCCAAAGCCGCTCCAGCCGGACGCGATCACACCCGCGCCACCCAGACCCACCCCACCAAGCCAACCCCGCCAGCCACACCGCAAACCGCTCCAATCCTCTCAACTCAGCTTCACCGGAGAGGGGTTGCGATCGAGCCCGCATTCAGGCACGACGAACACCCCGGTACCATCGGCACCGGGGTTCTGAACAGGGACACCCCGACCGGACCACCCCGCGCTGTCCAGGCTCAGGGGCGGTCCGGTCTTTCGTTGTTGTGCATCGGACTCCGCCAGCGGCATCAGTTGACGGATGGGCCTCGCTCAGCTCAGCGCCTTGCCCACTTCGTAGATGGTGGGCCGGTCCTCAGGCGTGACGCTGAGCATTGCCTCGACCAGGGGGCCCAACTCCCCGGGCACAGTCACGGAACGACGCCGTCCGTCCGCGATGGCCTGCCGCTGCACCGGACGCGGTGCGTCGTCGGGATACTCGACCGCCCGCCATCCAGTAGCGGAGATCAGAAGCGAGGCGCCGAGGGCATAGATGTCAGCGGCCTGGGTCGGCTCGGCTTCGCCGGTGGCGAGCACGCTGCGTGCGATCTCCGGTGCCTCGTAGTGGACGAGGCAGCCCCGGAAGGGGAAGTCGTATCCGCCAGGGATATGCCCGCCGCGGGCCAGGGCGAGGTCGATGAGGTGCGTCCGCTCGAGACCGACGATGAAGTGAGCCGGTTGCACATCCCCGTGAGCCCAGCCCGCCGCGTGCAGTTCGGCCAGGACCTCCACACATCCCAGGACCACACTCGTGTGCGGTTCGACGGACGAACCCTCTGTGCGGCACGGCTCCCACAGTCGATACAGGTCCGGACCCTCACGCCACGGCTGGACATTCCACGTTCCGTGCTCCCACTCCCCGTACGCGATGTCATCGGCACCGAGGCGATGGAGAACCGCACCCTCACGGGCCGGTGCGAGTGCCGTCCACGGCTGGCCCGGCCACTCGGGCGTGGCCTCGATCGGGTATCCGAGCTTCACCGCGAACCGGCCTCGAGCGCATTCCACGTCCCAGACCGAGGACCCGCGGCGGTTCAGCACGAGACGCTGAGACGCGGGCATGAGCGCGTCGAGCACCGTGATTGGCAGTTCTGGAGTCCGGCCAAACAAGGTGGTTCGCTCCTTTCATGGGCGCGGCGGCCGACCCCGGTGCAGAGGTCGGCCGCGCGCGCTGTTGCCGAGGGACTACGCCTGACCGTAGGGCCGCCCACAGTCAGCGTCGCACTGCGCCAGGTTCTCGCCGTTCACGGTCCACAGGTCGTCGAAGACCATGAATCCAGCTGCCTTCATCGCGTGAGCCGACGCGGCGACCAACTTCGGGTCACGCGCTCCCCCACCCGGCTTCGGGTTGTGGTGCAGGAAGCGACCCGCGTACTTCTCGCAGAGCCCCGCGTACTCCTTCGTGTGCAGGATGAGCGCGTGGAGCCCAAGATCCACGTCATCAGACGGGACCATGGACACGGTGGCGGTGGCAGCAGTGACCAGGAAGGCCACGGCCTGGTCCGCGATCCGCTCGGCACGCTCGGGCGTCTGTCCGTCGTGGACGACCACGAAGCGGGTGAGGCTTTCGAACAGCTCCTCGCCCGCCACCGCGCGTCCGGTCTTCTGGTCGTTCGCCGTTGCCGTCATGCGTACATCTCCTTGTGTGAGCGGTGCAGGGCACTTACCTCCCGCCCCGGCCGTCGAGCTCGGCTCATAGACGACTGAGAAGCGGGCTTGGATGACCAGCCCCGGACGGGGACGGGGAGCCGTAGATTGGCACCCGTCCGAGGCTGGCCGGTCTACTGGCTGGTGCCAAGGGCCATCCCAAGCACCAGCCCGCACGAGGCGCTGATGCAGATGATGAACAGGACCCCGGGCGTGCCGGCCGACGACGCGCATCACAGCCCGGACCGGCTGTTGCCGTTCCTCACGGCCAGGCGCGCGCTCAGTTCTTCCCGCGCCCTGAGTGCCGTGACTCTCTCAGGCATGGCGTCCCATTCGATGCCGCCACTCACCGGCCGCATCTGCACCCGTCCACCGAGCTGCCCCATCACAACCCCGACCCGCCCGGTGTCCACGTCCTTCGCAACGTCGCCGATGCCAGGTCGCGACTCGGGAGGGTCTACGCCCGATAAGGGCGTTGATTTGTGTGTGGTCATCGCCATGCCCCCTGATGGTGAGCCTTTTGCCGTCACAGCAAGCATCGAGGCGGTCACATGTCGGGACTAGTGTGATCCGTAGTGTGAAGTTCCCTCAGGGCTTGGGCACTTGCATCCCGGCGTGGCACTTTCGAGGGGGAGGATGGACGGTATGAGGATCGGCGAGCTGATCAGAGAGCTGCGTAAAGCCCGCGGATGGTCGCAGGGGCGGTTGGCGTCGGAGATCAACGATGCTCACGGCACTGCCCTGACGCGGGAGTACGTCAGCAACTGGGAGTGTTCCAAGATTCAGCCAGGAGGTTTCTACCTCCGTGCCCTCTCCGCCGTGCTTGACGTGCCCCTAGCCGTACTTGAGGACGATGTGAAGCGCCGAACCTTTTTGACCGACGTGGCCGGGGCTGCAATAGCTCCGGTCGTCGCCTCTGACCTGTTGTCCATGGGCTTCGCGGCCCGTCTCCAAGGCGGCCCCACGACGGACGCATGGGAAGCCAAGCTAGCCACGTATGGCACCCAATACATGTCCATGGGAGCCGCAGACATTCAACGCCAGGTCGCCGGCGAACTGGTCGCAGTCCAGCAGCAACTGGAGCAGCCCCGACTCTGGTCCGTCGCCTCACGCCTGATGACCCTGTACGCCAAGACGTTCCCCGGTTCAGACGGGGCCAAGGCAGTGCACTGGTACCGGATGGCCGCCCAGTCCGCCGACCAATCGGGCGACGACGACGCCCGCGTCTGGGTCCGAGGAAGGGCGGCCATCGCTCTCGGCTACGAAGGCGCGTCGCTCGGCGTCGCAGACGTCCTCGCGGATCAGGCCATGGCGATCAGCAAGAGGCCTTCCTTGGGCCTCTTGAACGCGATCATGGGTAAAGCGCACGCAGCAGCGATCCGGGGCGACCGCACCGCCGCTCTGTCCCTTGCCGAGGAGGGGCGTCGCGTCTTCGATCGCGCAGGCTCCCATGAGCAGACGTCGGACTACACGGTGCCGTGGTGGCGCATGAACGTGTTCCTGTCACTCTTGCTCGCACGGCTGGGAGACGAGAAGGGAGCAATCGAGGCCCAGGAGCAGGCCGCACGAGAGCTGCCCGAGACCCTTCCGCGGTTCGCGACGCACCTTGAGATGCATCGTGGCTTGATGATCGCCCGCAGTGGTGATCCTCGCGGGGGCGCCGAGTATGCCCGAGCCGCTATGGCCGCCCTACCGCCAGAGAAGCACTCGCTCACCCTCCGACTCTTGATGGTAGAGATCGAGCAGACGTGACAGAAGGGCTGCGACTATCGGTCGGAGCCCTTCCACCTCCCGCGCGTGGCGGAAGATCACTACGTCACGGTCTCCCGCCGGACCCACGCCCGAGAGGTACAGTTTCCGCAGGTCAGGCGGCTCTTTATAGAGCCTCGCGTGACGGAGTGATCGGTGTGCCAGACTTACGGCATGGAGGCAATGCAGACCACGGGAAGTTGATCCAGTCGTCGGTGCGCTTCCAGACGTACTCGCACTTCACGAGCGAGTGCGACTTCTCATAGATGACCGCGGACCGGACCTCCGCCACGTGGTCCAGGCAGAAGTCGTGTACGAGCTTGAGCGTCTTGCCGGTGTCGGCGACGTCGTCCGCGATGAGGACCTTCTTGTTGGAGAAGTCGATCGCGTTCGGCACAGGCGCCAGCATGACCGGCATCTCGAGCGTGGTCCCCACACCCGTGTAGAACTCGACGTTCACCAGGTGGATGTTCTTGCAGTCCAGCGCGTACGCCAGCCCGCCGGCCACGAACACACCACCGCGCGCGATGGACAGCACGACGTCGGGCTCGTACCCGTCGTCGGCGATCGTCTGCGCCAGCTCGCGGATCGCGCCGCCGAACTTCTCGTACGTCAGGTTCTCGCGTACGTCACTCATGTCGTCCGGCCCTCACACCTGCGTCCGATGGAAATTGATGAACGACCGGGAGGCCGTCGGCCCGCGCTGCCCCTGGTACCGCGAGCCGTAGCGCGCGCTCCCGTACGGCTCCTCCGCGGGCGAGCTGAGCCGGAACATGCAGAGCTGCCCGATCTTCATGCCCGGCCAGAGCTTGATCGGCAGCGTGGCGAGATTCGACAACTCGAGCGTCACGTGCCCGGAGAACCCGGGGTCGATGAAGCCGGCCGTCGAGTGCGTCACCAGACCGAGCCGCCCGAGACTGGACTTCCCCTCCAGCCTCGACGCAAGATCGTCCGGCAGCGAGATGACCTCGTAGGTCGACGCGAGCACGAACTCGCCGGGGTGCAGGATGAACGCCTCGTCCCCCTCCGGCTCGACGAGCCGGGTCAGATCGCTCTGCTCCACCGCCGGATCGATGTGCGGGTAGCGGTGATTCTCGAACACCCGGAAGTAGCGGTCCAGCCGCACATCGATGCTCGAGGGCTGCACCATGGATTCGTCGTACGGATCGATGCGCACGCGCCCGGCGTCGATCTCGGCCCGGATGTCCTTGTCTGAGAGAAGCACGTCCCGAGGATACGCAGAGCGCGCGGGCGGCCCCCAATCGGACACCTGCCCACGCGCCCCGTCCGTCTCCGGCGCTCCGCGCCTACGCCTCTACCGCTTGCTCTGCTGCCCCTGCCCCACGGGCACGGCACTCCTCAGCCGCGCACAGCGCGGACACCGGATGAGCCGCCCGGGCCCGATCCGGTCGGCCCCCAGCTGCTGCAACGGAAACGAAGCGGTACTGAACACGTGCCCCTCGGCACAGCGAACGAGGGTGCGCTCCATCAAGTCCATCGGGCCCCTTCCCCAGCGAATGCGGATGACCCACACATTAGGGGATGACCCGGACACCACCACACGCGGCACTCCGCCCGCCACGGTACGCCCCAACTCCCGCTCCCCGCACCCGCGTACGGGCCCCGAAGAGCACAAAAGCCCCGCGGCGAAATACACCGTGGGGCGAGCGATGGGGTAGAGTGTGCGACGATGCGGCACCGATCACCGGTGCGCTGCGCGGGTGTAGTTTAATGGTAGAACATGAGCTTCCCAAGCTCAGAGCGCGGGTTCGATTCCCGTCACCCGCTCCACGACGAAGGCCCAGGTCAATGACCGGGGCCTCGCTGCTTGTCTAGACCATTTCGAGGCGGCGTGCCATTCGCGTGCCATACGACCGCTCCGGACCTGCACCGATGGCACGCGACGGGCTACGGAGCGGCTGTCAACGCCTCGACGTCCCCTATCGTGAGATCGACTTCAAGTGACCTGCGCCACAGGCGCCCGCGTTACGCGTCGTGTGCAAGCGTGAAGTTCTGAGACTTCGCGATCAGCGTCTTGCGGCGCGCGGGGCCGAACTGGGCCGGCGCGGCACCAGCGGGTGCACGGTCGCACCGCCCCCTGTGCCGGATACCGAGCCCGACTGCCGGCGGCGCACGTCGAGATCGATGTCGGCGGCGAGCCGTTGCTGATGCTCCTTGGTGGAGTGCTGGTAGATCAGCTGTGCCCGTTCCGAGGACTGGCCAGCTCGGACCATGAGGTCCTTCAGCTTGGTGCTCGCGTCGGCGGCGAGGGTGTTGCCGGTGTGCCTCAGCAGCCGCCAGGCCGTTGGCGTTGAGGCGACCGAACCGAACACCCCTGCCTGGTCCCGCAGTACGGCCAGATCCGCGATGGCCTCGCCGCCGTCGGCGAGCATCACTGCCAGATCGGTGGCGATCCTGCCCGGATCATGCCCGGTCCCGCGCGGCCGAAGCGGCCCGACGCTGGAAGGCCCGCGAGACGAGGACACTTGGTCTGCCGGCAGCCGGCCGAAGAGGGCCTGCCCGAACTCGTCAACCCCCTCGCCAAAGCCAGCGATTGACCTACCTGCACGATGACGTACGGGTCGGGCAGCGGCGCTAGTGCTGCCACGGCTTCGGTACCGCCGTGGTGCCGGGAGGCGATCGCTCTCCACCAAACCGCCGAGAACCATCGTGCCCCCGAGGGTGCCCGCCCGTGATCATTGAGGCACCCCGACCAGGCCGCATGACGCCTTGTTTCCTCCCCCCGTGCCGTCGGTGATCACGAGCACCGGGGCGGTCGGCGGGAAGTCGTCAGCCCGATGCAACAGATCGATTCCCGGCTGGAGTTCCGTCCCGCCACGGCCGCGCACACTACCCGGGCCCGCGATCTCGGCCGACGGCAGACAGCCGGTGCCGTACCGACCGGGCAAGCGGTCGCACTGGTCCGGGAGTAGGCAGGTTCCTCGTCACAGTTCGGAGCCGAAGTGGAATTCGCTCCGGCATCCGCGATAGAGAAGAATCATGAGCAACTACGGGGGATCCCCTCATGGGAACGGCGAGCCGAGCAGCTTCATACTCCGCCCGCCGCAGCCCGACCCGTCCCGGCCGGCCCCGGCACCGTACCCCGCGCCGGGGCACCATGCGCCGCAGCCGCAGTCCGACGCGACGGACCCCGGTGCGGGGCGGCTGATCGCCGGACGGTACCGGCTGCTGGCCAAACTGGGGCACGGTGGCATGGGTACCGTGTGGCGGGCTGCGGACGAGACGATCGGCCGCGAGGTCGCCGTCAAGGAGCCCCGGCTCCCCGACCACCTTCCCGAACGCGAGCGTGCCAACGCCTTTGAGCGGATGCGCCGCGAGGCGCGTGCCGCGGCGAGACTCGATCACCCGGCAGTGGTGAATGTGCACGATGTGGCAGTCGAGGGGGGCCAGCCCTGGATCGTGATGGAGCTGGTGCAGGGCAGCTCCCTCGGTGCTGTCCTGCAGGAAGGGACGCTGGGCTCACGCGAGGCCGCGCGGATCGGCCTGCAGGTGCTCGGGGCCTTGGAGGCCGCGCATCAGGCCGGCATCCTGCATCGTGACGTCAAGCCCGACAATGTCCTGCTCGGGCGTCACGACCGGGTGGTCCTCACCGACTTCGGCATCGCCCAGATCGAGGGCGAGACCAGTCTGACCGACACCGGCGGCTTCGTCGGGTCACCGGAGTTCATCGCGCCCGAGCGGGTCCTGGGCCAGCGCCCGGGGCCGGCGAGCGATCTCTGGGCGCTCGGCGTCGTGCTGTACGCGGCGACGGAGGGCGTGTCCCCGTTCCGGCGCGGTAACACCCCGGCCACTCTGCAGTCTGTCCTCAACACCGATCCGCCCGTGCCAGGAGCAGCGCAGGGCCCGCTCGCACAGGCCATCGGTGGCCTGCTGGTGAAGGACCCGGCCCGGCGGATGTCCGCGGACCGGGCACGCCGTCTTCTGGAGGATGCTGCCGCGCCCCCGCCGCCCACGCCGACGGTGGTGCACTCCGCACTGCCGCAGAGCAATGGCGGCGAGCAGGGCGTGACCCTGAGCCGCAAGGCGCTGCTCGGCACGGGCGGCGCGGTGGTCGCCGCGTTCGTCGCCATGGCCCTGGTGCTGGCGAACCCGTTCGCCGCCGGCGCCGATCACGACGGCAAGTGGAAGCAGCGGGCCGAGAAGCAGCTCGGCGCGACAGTGTCGGCGCCGGACGCCTATGAACGGTGGACGCCGAAGGAGTCCAACAGCGACCAGGACTGGGTCCGGTACGAGGACCCGAGCGGTGCGGTCTGGATCATGCTCGACCTGACCCGCAAGGACGACAGCCTGAGCGGGATCGCGGGCACGGCCGCCGCGGAGGCGTACGACGACGCCGAGACGTTCCGCGAGACCGGCAACAGCGACCTGGGAGTCAGCTCCGACTCGAAGCTGAAGATGCAGACGAAGGTCGACATCGACTACAAGGGCCAGAAGGCCGCCACGAACTCGGGCTCCTTCGTGGACACCTCGGACAGCGACTACCCAGACCCCCGCGAGTTCCGCATCTTCTACTACAAGACCAAGTCCGGTGACATGTACAAGCTGACCATCCTGTACCCGGGCAAGGGTGATCTGACGGAGCGGGGCCGAGAGGTCGCCGAGCGCACTATCAAGGAGCTGGACATCAACCAGCTCTGAGCCCTGTCCGCGAAGTCGCGCCGTGGCGCCTAGGGGCGGGCGACGAGACTTCGCGTTCCGCCGACCCCGGCGAGGGTGCGAGCGGTGACTGCTCCAAGGCGTTCGCGCCCCGGTCGGCCTGACGGAGCGACACCAGCGTGCGCCGAAGACCCCTGAACCCGGAGGTTGACCGAACACAGCGCACGGCGCAGGGCCGGCCATCTACGAGGACGTGACTGCGGGGTGCCGTGCCACAACGTGCCAGTAGGAACGGTAAAGAGCGGTCAGCAGGGGGTTCGCAGGGCCGTCGAAACAGGGCCAACAGTGGATATTCACGCAGGCCAGGGCCATGTTCACGCCCAAATGCCTGGTGATTCCCAAGCTCAGAGCGCAGGTTCGATTCCCGTCACCCGCTCCACGAGAAAGCCCCAGGCCAGCGGCCCGGGGCTTTTTTGTTGTCTAGACCGCGCTAAGCGCCTTGCACCAGATCCGCACCAGCTGACCCAGCCCGCCTGCAACTTCCTGCTGCCGGTCCAAGTCGGAGTGCTGATAGATCAGCGCCGCCTTCTCCGAGGACTGCCCGGCGCGGACCATCGTGTCCTTGAGGGTGGCCCCGGACCGGGTCGCGAGGGTGTGGCCGGTGTGACGAAGGTCGTAGAAGCGGAAGCCGTCCGGCATGCCGACGAGAGCGCGGACCCGGCGCCACTTCCGCCCGAAGAACGCCGGAACGGCTTGCCCCTCTCCCCCACGAACAGAAGTCCGTCCCCTCCCTTCTCTGCGTACCAGTCGAGATGCCGCCGAAGGTCAGTCCGCAGAAAGGCCGGCAGGACCACGAGCCACTTGCCCGCCTCCGACACGGTGTCGCATGGAGCACGAAGGCCGGTCCTCAACTCGGGCGCAGCCATGCGCACGCAGACGGTCATCGCGTCCAGGTCGACGTCCTTGCGCCGCAGCTCGGCTTGCTCCTCCGGCCGCATAGGGCCGTACGCGCCGAGGTAGACCATCAGCCGCCAGCGAGGACCGAGAGCGTCGGCGAGCGCGTCGACCTGGTCGACGGTGGCGACGGGCCGTTCGGCCGCGGTTTCCTTGCCCGCCCCCGGATACGACAAGGGTTGCGGCGGATCAGCTCGTTTCGACGGCCGTCTTCTATTTGTCCGCCCAGCCAGCATCATCCGCAAAGGACCGAACGGGGAGTTCTACCTCAAGAAGCGCGGCGAGGGCTGCAAGCACGTCCAGGCGGTCATCGCTCTGGCCCGCCTACGGGCGAGCGTGTTGTGGGCGCTGCTGCGTGACGGACGGTTCTTCACCGCCGCCCCACCGATCACGCAAGCGGCTTGACTTCGTCATTGAGACTCCCGCCCAAAGCCGCTACACCGACCTCAGCTTGACGCTTGCGCGCCGCCTCCTGCCGACCAAAGATCGGGTGTCACCGGCTGGTGGTATGTCTTGGGCGTGGATGACACGATCTCGGGTGCGATAGCCCTGTTGCTTGAGGTCTTTCCGGCAGACGTTCGCCGCCGCCCTCTGGGTTGGGAGGCGCTTCGGGCCTCGGAGGACGTGCACGGCGTAGTACTGCCGGAGCCGTATCGCACCTTCGTGGCCGAGATCTCGAACGGCACGGACGACGGTCCGCCTGAGGAAGATGGTCTGCTCCGCCTGGGAGAGAAGCCGAGCAACTGGGCCTCTTGGGAGGCGGACTTCTGGATGAGCCCAGAGCCCTTCTCGACGGACATCGCCAACGCGCTGTTCCTCGATGATGTCGTGGCAGCCAGGCTTGGCGAGGAGGGCAACCCCTGGACCACCCGCGTATGGGCCGACGTGATTGAACCCCTGCCAGACGCGGGCTGACATCCGTAGCTGACATCAACGACAGCGCACAACCGCAGCATGCGGCAGCTTTGAACGAAGCGATGGCCCACGGTGAGAGGCGCCCCGGGGTGTCTCCGATCGAACTCCTGAAGCGGTGCTCACAGCGTTTCGATTTGTGCCCGCCAGATCGGTGAGACAAGCACGCCAACTCGCACGCTCAGACGGCAGCGTCGGACAGCACCGCCTCTATGAAATCGGCCGGCGGCTGGTAGTCATGGGCTTCGACGTAATGAGCGATCAGCTCAGGGGCGGCGTAGGCGACGCCGTCGCCCATCACTCGTATCTCGGCGCTTCCCCGAGGGCCGTCGAGGCGCCTGGCAGTGAGAAGCGAGGTGCACCAGGGGCAGAGGTAGAAGCCGCGGGTCTGCTGTGCTCGGTGGGTGCGGGTCATATCCTTCAGCGCCTCCACGAGACCGGGCGGTGAAGCACCCTTGGCATACGTCTTGCCACGATCGAGCCAGCCGACGTTGAGCAATGTGACGCCCCGCCAGACACCCGACGCCGTCGGATCCCAGTTGTCCCTGTCGTACGTGTACGGCGTCAGGTCTGCGTAGTGCGTCATGGCGGTTGTCTACCAGCAGCCGCACCAGATGAGCACCGGAAGCAGCGGTGACCACGGTCATTCGGGGACGACGCCCGAAGGTCAGCGACCGGCCTGACGTGAGTGCCTGTGCAGGTCAGGGACGTAGTTGTGGACAAACGATCAGTGATTCCCAACCTCAGAGCGCGGGTTCGATTCCCGTCACCCGCTCCACGACGAAGGCGCCGTCGGGTCCCATCGTGTAGAACTGCGGCGGTCCCATAGCTGCCACTGCTCTCCGCATTTCCGCTTCCTTCTCTGCCGGGTCGGGTCCGTTCGGGTCCCGTACGAGGAAGCCGTGGAGTTTGATGTTCTCCGCATCGACGTCCCCGGACTCCGGCATGCCCTCCTGGATGAAGCCACAGAGCGCACGTAGCGCGTCTTCACCGAGCTCCAGAGGATGAAAGGGCAGGGCGTACGGCCCCTCTTCCTCTCCCGGCCACGGAATGACGTCCGCCGGACGTTCCCCGGCCCAGTAGGGAAGTTCGAAGGGGAGCGGTTTCCCGATGTTCTCGATGACCCCATCGTCCGGCGACAGGCTCAGAGACCTAATGAGCCGTCCGTCCTCCCACACAGCGAACGCCAGCCAGTCCACGACGCTGTGCATGGCGTGCAGGACCAACCGGCGGCCGGCACTCGCCGCGATGAGATGCTCGGGGAGCTGTGACGGGGCATCGATCATCACGCGCCGATCGCAGACGATGTCCACGCCGGGCCAGCTGGCCGCATAGGTCGTTCCGTCCGGCGGATACACGCCGTCGTACAGATCCGAGCCTTCGCTCTCCTCGATCTCGCACCCCGGATTGAGGCGCCGCATCATCGCGGACGTCTGCCCCAAGTCCGACGCCCCACCTGCCGCAGCAGGCCGGGTACATCGCCGTCGGCATACATGAGCAGACCGGATTTGGCTCCCAAGGCCCCTCCCCAAACGCAATGCTCAAACGTGGCTGCACGGTATCCCCCCGCTACGACACCGGAGCAGCGTCATCAGCGCGGCTGCCTTCGGCGTCTCTGGGCCGTCCGAGGACGATCCGGAGCGACCGACAACGACCAATGACGGCCGGTCGGGGGCACCTGGCCAGGCTCTGGGCCAGCGAAAACGCAGGTAGCTAAGATCCCCGGCATGACCCAGGGCAGGAAGTAGCCCTAGGTCGGATCCTGAGACTGCGCCGAGAAGTTGTGCCACTCGTGACCGCATCCGCCGGCGCAGTGCAGCGCCCGCCTGCGGGTGTCGGCAATGCTGAAGAGGGCGACGAGCAGGCGAAACGACTTCGTGAGTTCATACGCCGGAAGGTCTTCCATCCCGAAGCGCCACTTCGTGAGCATCACCGCAGGCGTGTGGGTGGGGCGAATGCCAGAGCGCGCGATGCTCTCCGGAACGTCGCCCTCGCAGGCACGGGCCTGCCCGCAGAACAGCACCAGGGCGTGCAAGACCCTGCGCTGGTCATCCTCCGGCAGGCTCTCGAACCACTCGACACCCTCAGTCGTGGATCTGAGCCCTTGTGCGAGTTCGTTCAGGATCACCTCGTGTGCGTACAACACAGCCTCCCAGCCCCACGCGATCAGGCCGACGGTACGCCCACGACACCTGCGAGAGAGGTCGGCGTTCGTGGATCGTCGATGTCAACCGTGATCTCGAACCCCGCGGTCGAACTGAAGACAGCGACGTTTCCGGACAGCTGAATCCGATCAAATGGGTTGGATTCCATGAAGAAAATCGCCCAGATCAGCGCACGGTCAGCTGTCAGCCGTGCAACGAACCCCTCCGACCCGTACGACCCCTCGCCGCCCCACAGCAGCCCCTTACTCCCCAGGTCCACGGCGGCCAGCCCATCGACCTCGGACGTCCAGGAGGGATCGGTCTCCAGCATCTCATCCAGGTTGAACGGCGCGAGCATCCGCAAACCGCTCGGGGCGTCGGAGTCGAGGGCAACATCGCAGGAGTGGCCGTCGGCGAAATGCAGTGCATCTCTGATGGGCAGCTGAAATGCCCCCCAAAGGCGCTCGATAGGGACGTCGTGGGTCATGCCCGTGCCTCGACGCCGAGTTCGGACAGCAGTCGGCGGATACGCTGCTCGATCTCGTCGCGGATGGGGCGGACGGCGGCCACGCCTTGGCCGGCGGGGTCGTCGAGCTTCCAGTCGAGGTAGCGCTTGCCGGGGAAGTAGGGGCAGGCGTCGCCGCAACCCATGGTGATCACCACGTCGGAGGCCTGCACTGCTTCGGGGGTGAGGATCTTCGGCCGTTGGGCGGAGATGTCGATGCCGGACTCCCGCATGGCTTCGACCACCGCAGGGTTCACGGTGTCGGCCGGTGCGGAACCGGCGGAGCGGACTTCCACCTGTTCGCCTGCGAGGTGGGCGAGGAATGCGGCGGCCATCTGCGACCGGCCTGCGTTGTGGACGCAGACGAACAGCACGGACGGGATTTCGGGAGCGCTCACGTGCGGATCTTCTTTCGTCGGGGTGGGTTCAGCGGCCGGAGGCGGCGAGTTCTGGCTCAACGCGGGCGACGATCACGTCGTCCGCGGCTGGGCGGGACCGGCCGAACAGCGCGGCGACCAGGACGACACCGAGGACCGCGCCGACGAGTTGGGCCGCGATGAACGGCGGCACGGAGTCGGGTGCGATCCCGGCGAAGGTGTCGGTGAATGCACGGCCGATGGTCACTGCCGGGTTCGCGAAGCTGGTGGAGGAGGTGAACCAGTACGCCGCTCCGATATAGGAGGCAACCGCGACCGGGCCGATGCGCTGCTGTCCCGTGCGAGCCAGCCCGAAGACGAGGAGGACCAGACCCGCGGTGGCGACGACCTCGCCGAGCCACAGGTGGCCGGCGGACCGGTCGTGCGTCGAGAACCGCACCAGAGGCTCGGCGAACATCGCGTTCGCCAGCACCGCGCCGCCAATGCCGCCGGCCACCTGCGCAGGCACGTACGCCGCCACGTCCCGCAGCGCCAGACCGTCATCGCCTCGGCGGCCGGTCCACCAGGCGGCCAGCGTGACCACCGGGTTGAAGTGGGCTCCCGAGACCGGGCCGAGCAGGGCGATCAGCATGCCGAGACCGAAGACGGTCGCCAGCGAGTTGGCCAGTAGCTGCACACCCACATCGCGCGTCAGCTCGGTCGCCTGGATGCCGGAGCCGACCACGACGGTCACCAGAGCCGCCGTGCCCACCAGCTCGACCAGGACGCGGCGGCCGAGCGAAGGGGTGCCGGTCATCGAGCGACTCCCGCAGCAACGGTGCCGGCCGGAGCCTGGAGGAGAGAAGAGAGCCTGGCGAGCGCAGCGGGCAGCACCCAGTAGTAGACCCAGGTCCCGCGCCGCTCCGAACCGACCAGGCCCGCCTCGCGCAGCACCTTCAGATGTTGGGAGATCGTCGGCTGTGACACGTCGAACGGGCCGATGAGGTCACAGACGCAGGCCTCGCCACCCTCGTGCGAGGCAATCAAGGACAGCAGACGCAGGCGCACCGGGTCCGACAGCGCCTTGAACATCCGGGAAAGGTCAACGGCTGCCTCCACGCCCAGCGGCTCGCGGACCATCGGCGAGCAGCACGCCGCCTGATCGTCCAGCCCGAGCAGAGGCAGCTCCGATTTCGACATGTGTCTATGTTGACAGCCATCTAATCGAGTGCCAACCTCGGCTTCAGCAGGCTGTATCGATGAGCGTCGATTCAGCGCCGGATCAGGACCAGGAGACCGCCATGTCCCGCGTTCAGCTCGCCCTGCGTGTCAACGACCTTGAAGGCTCCATCGCCTTCTACTCCAAGCTTTTCGGCGTCGAGCCCGCCAAGCTCCGCCCCGGTTACGCGAACTTCGCGATCACCGAGCCTCCGCTCAAGCTCGTCCTGATCGAGGGCGAGGCCGACGAGGACACCCGCCTGGACCACCTCGGCGTGGAAGTGGAGTCCACCGAGCAGGTCACCGCCGCGACCGGCCGGCTCCAGGAAGCAGGCCTCGCCACGTTCGAGGAGAACGACACCTCCTGCTGCTACGCGCTGCAGGACAAGGTGTGGGTGACCGGTCCGGGCAAGGAGCCGTGGGAGGTGTACGTCGTCAAGGCCGATGCCGACAACCTCGGCAGGAGCAGCGAAGGCGCACCGGACGCCTGCTGCGGCACCACCGACTGCTGCGCCCCCGAGGAGCAGGCCCTCGACCCGAACCAGACCCCGGCCGAGGCGAAGGCCGCCGCCGGATGCGCCTGCGGCGGCTGACGCACCGCGTGCGGCCTCGGGCACGCGCAGGGAGCGCCGAGGATGCCGGAGAGGCGAGGCGTCCACGTACGCGTGCCCGAGCCAGGGCCGGTCGGGCAGCGCACCGGCCCCGGCCTGCGGTGCGGTGGGTGGCACACTGGCCGGTGTCCTGCCGAGGGAGTCGCAGTGTCGATGTTGAGCAACATCCGCCAGGCGGTCCGCCGCAGCTACCGGCGTGCCGTGGACCTCAGCCATCCGGCGCGATCGCCCCTGGGCGGCGCGGTCGTGAACTGCGTGGTCTATGTCAAGGGCGTGCGGCAGGACGGCTGCGCCGACGCCGAGGAGGCTCTGAGGCGGGTCCGTAAGGTGGGTGACGGGTTCGTCTGGATCGGCCTGCACGAGCCGGACCCGCAGGAGTTCACCGGCCTCGCAGAGCTGTTCGGCCTTCACCCGCTCGCGATCGAGGACGCGGTCCACGCACATCAGCGGCCCAAGGTGGAGCGGTACGACGACACGCTGTTCGCGGTTTTCAAGACGGTCCGCTACGTCGAGCACGCGGAGCTGACGGCCACCAGCGAGGTGGTGGACACCGGCGAACTCATGGCCTTCGTCGGCACCGACTTCGTCATCACCATCCGGCACGGAGGACACGGCTCCCTGGGCCCCCTGCGGGAGGCTCTCGAAGCCGGCCCGGAGCAGCTGGCCAAGGGCCCGGCCGCGGTGCTGCACGCCATAGCGGATCACGTGGTCGACGACTACCTCGCCGTCACCGACGCCGTGCAGAGCGACCTCGACGCCGTGGAGAGCGCCGTCTTCAGCGACCACAGCGGCAGGGGCGACGCGGGCCGCATCTACCAGCTCAAGCGCGAGCTGCTGGAACTCAAGCGGGCCGTGGCGCCCCTGGACCGGCCGCTGCACCAACTCGCCACCCAGACCATGCCCGTCATCGAACCGGACATCCGTGCCTACTTCCGTGACGTGGCCGACCACCTGACCAGGGCCACCGAGCAGATCGCCTCCTACGACGCGCTGCTGGACTCCATCCTCCAGGCCCACCTCGCCCAGGTGACCGTCGCCCAGAACGAGGACATGCGCAAGATCACAGCCTGGGCCGCGATCATCGCCGTGCCGACCATGGTGTGCGGCGTGTACGGCATGAACTTCGACCACATGCCCGAACTCCGCTGGACCTACGGCTACCCCCTGGTCCTGGGCGTCATCGCCGTCGCCTGCTTCACCCTCCACCGGGGCTTCCGCCGCAACGGCTGGCTCTGACCCACACTCTCGAGCGACCGGGGCCGTCCGACCCATCCGCCACGTGCCCGACCGAGAGACCGCCCAGGGCGTGGCCACGGCCGCCCGGGGAGCGGCGGGGTGAGGACGGGCCGATTTCAGAGGACGGCCGTCTTCAGAGCTCTCTGCCAGACTTCCGAGCATGAAACTCGATCAGGCGCTCGTGGACGCGGCGTTGGAACTCCTGGACCGCCGCTGGCCCGCGGGCGAACCCGGCGGCGCTGCCGCCGTGCGGCTCGCCGACGGCGGCATCCTCACCAGCGTCGGACTGGACAACATGCACGGATCAGTTGCGCTCTGCCAGGAGACCGGGGCCTTCATCCAGGCCTACACCCAGGACCGGATCGTCACCGCCTCCGTCTGTGTCTGCCGTGACCCGGAACGCGACAGGATCCTGATCCTGCCGCCCTGTGGCGTCTGCCAGGAACGGCTCGCGCTGTGGGGGCCGGCCGTCGAGGTAGCCGTCCCGCGGGAAGGGGATCCCACCCAGTGGGAGGCACGGACCCTGGCCGAGGTGCACCCGTACTACTGGGGCCCGCAGTTCGCCGATGGGCAGTGGCCCTCCCAGGCACAGCACTCCGAGTGACGGCGCACTCGCGTCTCCTGCCCAGGGGGACAGCAGCATCCCCACTCCACTGCCCTGGCCGTTCCTGATGCGGAGGATGAGGGCGTCTCATCGCCGTTGAACAGGGCCGCGGCAGCTCGGATCTTGATACGAGCAACGGTTCGGCGGTCACTGCGGGGGCTCCCCTTGGGGACGAGGCACGAGGTGCGACCCTTAGCCATTCGCACTATTTTGGGGCGAAATGTCGCGTCGGCTTGTGGCCGGAGCCGCAGAACGGAGACGCCGTGAACCGCCCCCGCCTCGCCCCCGCCGTACTTGCACCGCTCATCGCCGTCTCACTGGCCGCCTGCGGCTCCGGCAGCGACGAGGGGTCCGGGGCTCCCACGACGACCAGCCCTCCCGGCGCGACCGAGTCCGCGTCGCCGACGGATACGAGCACCGCCACGCCGCGCACCCAGAAGGACCTCGAGGAGTCCGTGTCCGCGGAGGAGGCACGCGTCCGGGCCTCCGCGTCCGCCGAGCTGAGCACGGTCGAGGGCCGCGGCAACGCGACGGGGGACGTGTCCCTGCAAGGAGTGGCCACCACACGCTCGGACGGGCTGCGGACCGGTCTGGTCAGGGTGACCAACTCGACCGACAAGAAGGCCTTCTACTCGGTCCAGGTGGACTTCGTCACCGGTGACGGGACCGTCGTCGACTCCGTAGTGGTCGGCTTCCCGGACGTCGAACCCGGCCAGCGGTCCGCGCGATACATCTCCAGCCGCAAGGCCGGGGAGTCGGACACCCCGACGACACCGCGCATCGCCAAGGCCGAGCGCAGCTGACACCGCGAGGCGAGGTGTTGCTGTTGCGGAGCTCGCCGGAGCCGTCGGCCTCGGCATCCCGTCCCAGGGGGACATGACGCCGAGGCCGACGGCTTCGATATCGCTGTCAGAGGTGGGCCGAACGGCGCTTCCTCCGAAAGCCGACGCCTCCCCGGCTCCGTCTCAGCGGGCCTGGGCGGCCGCGAGCTGGCCGACGAGGGTGGCGAACGGCATGTCGAGATCGGCGTACACGTCCTGTGCGATCGGGAGCGCGTTGTCGGCGAGCATCTCGACGACCAGGGTGGCGTAGTCGCTCACGACCACCCCCGCCTGCTGAAGCCGCAGCAGGCCGGTCTCGCGCTTGGTCGCGGAGAAGGTTCCGGAGGCGTCGACGGCGACGTACGCGCTGTACCCGGCGGCGGTCGCGGCCATCGCGGGCAGCGCCGCGCAGACCTCGAGCGAGATCCCGGCGATGAGGATCTTGTCGCGTCCGGTCTCCTCGACGGCGCTCTTGACCCGGTCGTCGTGCCACGCGTTGACGGTGCTCCGGTCGATCACCTTGAGGTCGTGCGGCAGTTCGGCCTGCAGCTCGGGGATGAGCGGTCCCCACATGCTGTCCGCCGAGGTGGTGGTGACGACGACGGGGATGTTCAGGCGCAGTGCCGCCCTGGTCAGGCGGGTGACGTTGTGCTTGAGCTCACCGACGCCGATGTCGCGGACGCCGGTGCACAGCCCGATCTGGTGATCCACCAGCAGGAGCGTGGTGTTGTCCGTGGTGAGGGCTTCGTGGAGTCGGTTCCGGGTGGTCATGCTCTCTCCTTGGTCCATGGCTGCACGGGTTGGCTTGCAGGGGTTGCTTCGAGGAGTCGGCCGTCGGCGTCACGGGCTGGCCGCCGTCGCGCCGGTACACCGATGGTTGACCCGCCGCCCGGTGACCCGTAAATGTTTCATCTGTGGCTGAATCCTCGTGTGCCGAGTTCGACTTGACCTCCGTCGACCTCGCCCGGCTGAGGTTCGCCTTCTCACCCGTGTCGGAGGCGGTGGCGAGCCTGCGCGTCCTGCAGGACCCCGGCCGGCACGCACTGCACCTGCCGTGGATCCGGGCGGTACGCCCGCGGCTCGCCGGCCTCGACCTGCGGCTGCTGCTCGAACTGGTCCCGCTCGGGCCTTACATCGTCGACTTCCTGACCCCGCCGCCCACGGGCCCCCTGCCGGACGTCGATGCCGAGCTGCGGCTCGTCGCCGGGGCCGATCCGGCCAGAGCCGTGGGCGAGGTGAGCAGGGTTCCCGGCGTCGACACCCCGGTCGTCGCCGAGTTCCTCGCCGACCCGGCGGCCGGCGTCGCCCGCACGGCCGTCGAGCTGCGCCGGTACTGGGAGGCGGCGCTGGCCCCGTTCTGGCCGCGGATCCGGGGGCTGTTCGAGTCGGAGGTGCTGCGCCGCTCCCGGCAGCTGACCCGCGACGGCGCGGGCGCCATGTTCAACGACCTGCATCCGAACATCACGTGGGACCAGGGCCGCCTGAGCGTTCGGACCCGTGCCTGGCGGCGCAGCGGACCGCTCCGCGGCGACGGCATGATCCTCGTCCCGAGCGTCTTCCACTGGCCGGACACCACGGTGATGGCCGAGCCCTACCAGCCGCTCCTCATGTACCCGGCGCCCGGTGTCGCCACGGTCTGGTCGCGTGAGGCCGCACCCACCACCGACGCGCTCAACGCCCTCATAGGGCGGACCCGCGCCCGGATTCTCGTCACTCTCACCGAGGCGGCCACGACGAGCATCCTGGCCCGCAGACTGTCCATGGCACCCGGCGCGGTCAGCCAGCACCTGAAAGTGCTGTGCGAGAGCAGCCTGGTCACCCGGCGCCGCAGCGGTCGCGAGGTGTTCTACGAGCGCTCGCCGCTGGGCGACTCGTTGTGCGCGGCCTGCTGAGGCGGACCGCAGCACAGGCCCGCGGCCCGGTGAGTGCCGCAAGGAGTCCCGGCCGCTGACGGCACCGGACGAACGCCTGACGTCGGCCGCGGGGGCCTTTGGCCGCAGGCCGGTCCCGGAGCGGCCCGAGTCCGTGCACAAACCAGCTCCGATCCGTACACAAACCCCCTCCGACCAGGGGCTACGGGCCCTCGACCGGAGTAAAGTCGAGGCACTGGGCGCACTTCACGTCCCCCGCCCTCACCTGGGGTCGTTCCCGGCGATCGACAACACCGAAAAGGACCTGACGCGCCGGGCCGGCGGCTGCCGGCGACGGGTGACGTTACGGACGCCCTGAGCAGGGAACCCGCAGGTGGAAGCACGATGACAAAGCCCCCCTGGCTGCTCGTCGGGCCGTCGGCCTGCGGCCGAGGGATGTGAGAAGCCATGGAGACAGTCATCACCGTGGCGGCGATCCTCGCCATGATCGCTGTCGGGGTGGCCCTGATCCGGCGCCTCGACGCTCAGCACGGCGCACGGATCGCGTCGTACCACTACAGCGACGTCAGGCCGGGAATCCGCCGTCGTCGGTCGCACAAGCACCGTCGACCGACCGACCGGGGTACCGGCACGGAGAACCCCGACGGCGACCCCGGATGACGCCCGGCGGCCGCCCGCACCGGCCGCCCGCACCGGTCGCCCGCACCGGTCGCCCACGATCCGCTGAGGGAGCAAAACGCATGATTCAGCCGGCAGACATCCGTGAGTGGCGCGAAAACGACGTCGTCGACGAAAACGGAAACAAGATCGGTTCGCTCGAAGCCGTCTATGTGGACACGAGCACCGACGAACCGGCCATGGCCACGGTTCGCTCAGGGCTCCCCACGCGTCAGCGCCTGCTCTTCGTCCCGATCGTCGATGCCGTGGTCGGGCCCCGCTACCTCCGGGTCCCGTACGCCAAGGGCCACGTCAAGAAGGCGCCGTCCATCGACACGGACGGTGTTCTTCCCGCCGAGGACGAGCAAGCGATCTTCACGCACTACGGCATGGCCTACCGGCCCGGCGCGGACGGTGTGCGGCAGCTCGCACGCCGCTGAACGAAGCGCCCGCCATCGTTGTCCATCAAAGGAGGTGCCCGTCGTATGGCGCTCTTCCTGCTCCTGGCCATCCTCGCCGTCGTGCTAGGGATCGTCGGCGTCACCGAGGGTCTGATGTACCTGCTGATCATCGGCATCGCCGTCCTGGTGCTCGACGTGGCCTTCTTCGGTGTCCGCTGGTTCCGGCGCGCCCACCCGGCCCGCTGAGGGGACGCCGATGGCCACGGTCCACGGCCCGGGCGGAGACGGTCCATGCCTGTGATCGTCGGAACGTCGGGATGGCAGTACAGGGACTGGCGGGGCGTTCTCTATCCACCCGGCGTTCCGCAGCGGTTGTGGCTGGAGGAGTACGCCGGGCAGTTCGCCACCGTCGAGAACAACAACGCCTTCTACCGGCTCCCCACCGAGGAAGTCTTCGCATCGTGGCGCGAGCGGACACCCGACGGTTTCGTGATGGCGGTCAAGGCCAGCCGCTACCTCACCCACCTGAAGCGGCTGCGCGACCCCGAGGAGCCGGTGCACCGTCTGCTGGACCGCGCCGCCGGACTGGGTGACCGGCTGGGGCCCGTGCTGCTCCAACTGCCGCCGAACTTCCGGGTGGACACCGAAGCCCTGGACGCCTGCCTGGGGTACTTCCCCCGCACGGTCCGCGTGGCCGTGGAGCTGCGCCACGCGTCGTGGTGGGCGGAGGAGCAACGGCTCCGCACGGTGCTGGAACGGCACGGCAGCGCCCTGTGCTGGGCCGACCGGGGCTCCCGCCCGGTGACCCCGCTGTGGCGGACGGCGCCTTGGGGCTACCTGCGCTTCCACGCCGGCCTCGCGCAGCCGGCGCCGCGGTACGGCCACCAGGCGCTGCGGTCCTGGGCAGGCCGCATCGCCGAGGCGTGGCCGGACGAGGACGACGTGTACGTCTACTTCAACAACGACCCGGGCGGCGCGGCCGTCCTCGACGCCACGGAGTTCGCCCACGCGGCGACCGCGGCCGGCCGCACGGTGAGCCGCACGCCTCCGAGACACCGAGTGGGCGGGTTCTGATCCGCGGGCATCCTGGGAGGAGGGGCGGCAGGTCCGTTCGGCCGGGGCCGGGCAGGCCGTGCGGCCGTCGCGTTCAGGGCGTACGGGCGATGCGGTAGGACGTCAGGGCCCAGATGACGAAGAGGTCGATCGCGATCACGATCACCGACCAGAACGGCGCGTACGGCAGGAACAGGAACTGCAGGATCACACTGAGGGACACCAGCAGGATGCCGGCATAGCGCGCCCAGGCCGCGCCCTTGAGCACTCCCGCGCCGGTCACCGCGACGGCGAGGCCGAGGACGATGTGGATCCAGCCCCAACCGGTGAGGTCGATGCGGTACACGTAGTTGCCGACCTTGCCGTACACGTCGTCCCCGACGACGGCGGCGATGCCCTGAAGCACGGCGAGAACGCCGCTGCAGAGCATGAGGACGCCCGCGAAGGCGACCCCGCCCCGGACCCAGCCGCTGATCGGGTCGGTGCCGGGGGCATCTGAGCGGCCGTGCGGGCCGTGGCCGGCCGTTCGTTGCTCGTGGCTCATACGAGGTCCTGTTCGTCGTCCCGGCCACGCGGCGTGGACGGGCTTCGAGCCTCTGACGGTGTACGGGCGACGGCCATCGGGGTGCGGCTGTCCGAGTGACCCGGCCGGGCGCGGGGCTGTGTGCGGCGTTCGGTGGTACGCGGGTGGCGGACCGCCGTCGGCGGACCCGTTGCGGGAGGAGCCGTCCGGGGGCGGCCTGGTGTCACCGGCGGGCTCCGCCGACGGCGGCGTCGGGAGCGACGGGGCGCAGGAGGCCCTGGGCGGGGAATCACAGGGCAGGAAACGACCGCGGGAGCGGGGCACGACCGCGACGACGGCCAGGACTGAGCCCGCCGGGTCGCGCCGGGTCGGGCGAGGTCATATAGGAGATACGCCACTTGCCATCGTCCTGGCAGAACCGGTAGGGCTAGTAAAGACACAACCGACACGGCCGGCTTTGGAGGCGCCGCTCAC
>NZ_JBEXRZ010000021.1:0-52576 GCF_040613325.1 Streptomyces sp. NPDC006283
CTCACCGGGGTCACGTCGACCGTGACGGCGGGGTGCCGCCGCTCGAAGTCGTCGGCGAGTTCCGCGAGGCGCTGTCCTTCCTCGCCCATGCCCCAGCTCCTCCGTGCGGGACGGGTCCTCCAGCAGCGCAGCGACCTCGAAGCGGCGCGGCCACTGGCCGGCCGACCAGGCGAGGCCGGCTGCCACGCCCTCCAGGGTCGCGGCGTGGAGTGTGCCGTCCGGGGCGCGGCGCCAGTCGAGCTCGATGCCGCCCGCGATCAGTTCCTCGTGCTCGACGTACGAGGAGGGCGTCGACGGGCCCAGCAGGATGCGGACGGACTCCGGGACCTCGTGTTCCTCGCCGTCCGTCGTGACGTCCGCCTCGACCGCATCGCTCAGGCGGCGCACCTGGAAGAGGTCCGCCAAGTCCTCCGCGCGCGTGGGCCTCACCGGCAGCAGGGGCACGCCGGCGGACAGCGGGAGGAGGTCGGGGGTGTCCGCGACGACCGCCTCGGCCGCGTCGACCACGACCACCTCGCCGTCCACGACCGCCCGCAACTCGTCGGGGAGCGTGACCTGCTCGGGGTCCAGATCGGCGAGCGCCGTGTAGAGGGCGTGGAGTTGCCGGGCCGACACCTGGCGGTCCGGGTCCGCGAGACGCGACAGCAGCTCCGCCGCGCCCCCCGGTTCGTCGAGGAGCGCGGCGACGGACGTGCGGACGCCGAGGGCGTGCAGCACCTGCGCGTCCTCGAAGCCGGTGGTGTCCGCCGACTCGTACAGGCCCTCCAGCAGAGGGTCGGCGCCCGACGCGCGCAGACCGGCCGGGCGGCGGCCGTCGAGCACGGGGTGGTCGCGCAGCCACCACGCCGTGTACGGGCGCACCGTCTCCGTCGTGCCGTCCGGCAGCAGGATCCGTACGGACTGGGTGAGCGCGTCCCGCAGCGGCGGCTGCGCCAGCAGCGCCAGGGCCTGCGGCCAGCAGTCGTCGTCCACCAGGTCCAGGTCCCGCACGGCGACGATCTCCGTGGCGACCGGCGGCACCGGCGTGTCCGGCAGCCGGTCGAGCACGTCCTCGGCCCACACGTCGACCGCGTCGAGCAGTCCGGCGTCGTCCGGCTCGGCGTAGTCGCCCTCGCGCGGCTCGAGTTCGTCCGGGTCGAGGACGACGTCGGTGGCGCGGACCAGGGCGAAGTTGGCGAGGACGCCGCACGCCGCGAGCGGCTGCTCGCCCCACCGCTCGGCCAGTTCCGCGTCGCACAGCGCGAGTTCGTCCTCGCGGACGACGGAGGCGAACGGGCTGCCCGGCAGCACGAGCTCACCGGCAGGAGCGAGCTCCCCGTCCTCGTCGGGCAGCGCCAGCGCGCCGAGCCACGGCTCGTCGCCCGGCTCCAACTCCGCGTCCCTGACCAGGGCGAGGACCGTCTCCGCCAGTTCCTCCGCGTCGAGCGAGTCCGCGTCCTCGTCCCAGATCTCGCCCGCGTCGAGCGACGCCGCGACGGCCGCCCGCACCTGGGGCGTCGTGAGAACGGCCCGCGGCGTCGCGGGCAGCGCGCCCAGCTTCTCCAGCAGCGGATGGGCGGCGTCCGGGTGCACGACCTTGAGGCCGAGCCGGGCCAGGTCGGCCGGGGTGTCGGCGAGCGGCAGCAGTGTCTGGCGGGGGCCGATGGTGGTGCGGGAGTCCGCGAGGGGTACCGGCAGGCCGGACAGGCGGTCGGGGTCGACGCCGGCGAGGCTCTCGTACAGCCGCTGCCACCATGCCGGTTCGCGTTCCAGACCGGCCAGCCGGTCGATCGCCTCCGTCAGCGGCACCCGCGCCACGCCCAGCGTGCGCAGCTCCACACGGCGCTCGAGACCGGCCGGCAGCAACGTCGGCAGCACCTCGGCCAGTACCCGCACGGTGTCCGTGCCCGCGCCCTCCAGGACCTCCGCCTCGATGGGCCGCAGCCCTCCGCTGGTCACCCGGTCCGGCAGGCCGGTGTCCTCGTCCGCGGCGTCCCGCGGGACCGCCGCCTCCAGGAACGCGGTGCGCGGCAGCCGCTTCAGGATCGCCGCCCGCAACCGGCCGTCCAGCTCGCCCTTGCCGAGCGGCCCCGGCACGAGGTCGATGGTCCCTGTCGTCACCGGCTGCCAGGCGCCGAGCAGTTCGGCGTACGCGTCGGCCGCGCGCTCCACCAGGAAGTCGGTCAGCGGTCCCTTGGCCGGGTGACGGCGGGTGGTGTCCAGCGGCAGGGACGCGATGAGCAGCGCCGGTACGCCGAGGGGCTCGTCGGTCGGGGTCGGCGCATGCACGACGGGCTGGGTCTGCGGACGGTCCGGGGCGCCCTCGTCGTCGACGGGCACGGCCCAGGTGACGGTCCAGTGCGGCCGCAGGCGCTCCTCGACGGGCCGGTCGGCGAGCAGCGCCCGCTCGATGGGGCCGCCGTGGCTGACGACGCGCCAGCGGCGCTCACCGCGCACGCTGTCCTCGACCCGCACGTACGGGTCCTGCGCGTGGCGCTTCAACACCCGTACGCCGTCCGGGGTTTCCACGACGATCTCGGCGAGGCCGGTGAGCGTCAGGAGCAGCGCGTCGTCGACACCGGCGAGCAGCCGCTCCACCAGGTCGACGGCTGCGCCGTCGCGCAGCGGCAGCACGACGACCGTGTCGTAGCCCTCGGGCGGGGTGCCCTCGGCCGGCAGCGGAAGCCGCAGCAGCGGTACGTGGCCGTCCCGGCGGCGCAGCTCGTCCCCGAGGCCCGGGCTGGCCTTGGCGACCTGCCCGGCCAGCTCCCTGGCCTCCGCCAACGACCAGCGCACACCGCCGTGACGGCCCATGACGGCGGGCTCGTCGCTCACGGCGAGGACGGCGGCGAAGCCGACACCGAACCGGCCGACGGCTGCCTCGTGGCCCTCGCGCTTGGCCGAGGCGCGCAGGGTGCTCAGCGATTCGACGCCGGTCGCGTCGAGCGGGGCGCCGGTGTTCGCGGCGGCGAGCACGGCGGGTTCCTGGCCGCCGGCCGGGCGCAGTGTCAGCCGCAGCCGGCCGGGGACGCCGGCGCGGGCGGCGGCGTCGGCGGCGTTCTGCGCCAGCTCGACCACGAGACGGTCGCGGTAGCCGCCGAGCGCGAGGTCCTCCTCGGCGTTCGCGTCCTCCCGGAACCGGGCCGGGCTCGCGCCCCACGCGTCGAGCACACCGCGCCGCAGCCGTGCCGTCCCGAACGGGTCGGCCCACTCGGTCGTCCTGACGCTCACGGTGTGACTCCGCTCTCTCGCATCACCGGGCGGATTCCGGTGTGTCCGGGGGCCTCGGCGGGGCTTGCTTGTTCTGGGGCCGAAGGTACCGCGTGGCGGGCCGCGGTGACGCACGGCGAGGCCCCCACCCCGCCCCTTCCCGAAACCGGGGCGCCGCCGCGGCTGAGTTGCCCGCCGCTGCGGCCGGGCCGTATCGGCCGGGGCCCGCCCCGACGCACCCCCGGTGGCCGCAGCACCGCCTGCGGCGGCGTCCTCAAACGCCGGACAGGCTGAGTTTCCCGGCCTGCGGCCATGTTCCCGAACGCCGGACAGGCTGAGGTGCCCGCCCTGCGGCCATGTCCCCGAACGCCGGACGGGCTGACTTGCCCCCCGCGGCCATGTCCCCGAACGCCGGACGGGCTGAGTTGCCCGAGCCGCGCTACGAGTGGCCCAAGTCCTCCGACGTGCCGTCCGGCTCCGTGGGGACCGAGCCGCCGTCGCGGGCGGGGCGGAGGGGGAATTCGTCCGCCGCCATCGAGTCGAAGACCGGCTCCGCCGGCTTCGGCGGCTTCGGCATGACCGCCGCCTCCGAGTGACCACCGCAGCCGTACGTCAGAGACACCACGCGGCCGTCCGCCGGCGAGAACTCGTTCGCGCACACTCCGAACGCCTGCCGCAGGGAGCCCGCGATCGGGACCAGGAAGCCGCACGTGACGCACGCCGCCGGAGCCGCCTGCGCCATCGGCGTCTTCGCGCCGAAGGACTCCTCCCAGCGGTCGGCCGCGGTGTGCAGGCCGTAGCGGGACAGCACGCGCGCCCTGCGCATGCCCAGTTCCTCGGCGAGCGCCGCGATCTGGCCGCGGCCGTTGTTCGTCGTCGACTCGATGGCCGGCCTGCGGTCGGTCAGTTCCGCGTCCTCCGCCTCGACCCGCTCGACCAGGTCGTGCGACGGCGGGTGCTCGGCGAGGACCGAGTTCGGCGGCGGCTCGTCCTCGCCGGTGTAGCCGGGCTCCAGGCGCAGGTCGTCCGCCTCGGTGGGCAGCAGGTCGCCGGGGCCCATGTCGCCGGGCCGGAGCCGTTCGCTCCACGGCACCCACTCGGGGGCGAGCAACGCGTCGGGGCCGGGCAGCAGGACGGTTTCGTCGAGCGTGACGACCTTGGCGCGCGAGGCGCGCGTGACGGTCACTGCCCAGCGCCAGCCCCGGTAGCCGGGCTCCTGGCACTCGAAGAAGTGCGTGACGACCCGGTCCCCTTCGGAGACGACCGACACATGGTCTCCGACCACCCCGGGCGCAGCGGCCTCCTCGGCCGCCTCCCGGGCAAGGTCTACCGCCTCGGCGCACAGACGGTCGGGGGTACGGCTTCGCGTCGTCGCAGCACTCACAGGTCTCGCTTCTCTCCTACGCCGTCTCACGGATGCGCTCGGCCGATTCCGAGGTACTGGGCGGCGCACGGAGCGGACCAGGGGGCCGCATCGACGTGAGCACGCCCGGACCGTCCTGATCCCGGGCACACCTAACGTCATCCATTCTGCGGGATGCCGAAGAGGCGCGCGGCCGAGAACAACCGCCGGTGGCGCGCTACGCACGCTACCCCTTCCTACGCCCGCCGCCCACCTGCCCGTCCCAACACGGGACGAACCGACAAGGGTGCGGCCTGCTCGCCGGAGCGGGAGGCGGGAGCAGGACGCTGTGGCGGCAAAGGCGAAACACCCCGGACGCCGGGGCGCTGTCACGGTTCGGGGACGCGGGGGGTGGGGCACTATGACGGGGTGGCAGCCGCAAGGTCGTCCGACTCAGCCGGGCCGCTCCGCAGGGCGGGCCGGACGGTGGGCCGTGCCCTGCACCTCCCTTTCACCGGAACCGCCCGCGGCATCCGCAAAGCGACGCACGCTCATGGAGCGGGCGAGTCGGGCCTCGGCAAACTGATCGAGCTGCACGCCGTCAACGGCGCCGGCGACGTCATGATCACGGTCGCGTTGGCGTCCACGGTGTTCTTCTCCGTACCGACCGACGAGGCGCGCGGCCGGGTCGCGCTCTACCTCGTCGTGACGATGGCGCCCTTCGCGCTGCTGGCCCCGGTGATCGGCCCGCTCCTCGACCGTGTCCCGCACGGCCGTCGTGCGGCCATGGCGGGCGCGATGCTGGCCCGCGCGCTGCTGGCGCTGATGATGTCGGGCGCCGTCGCGACGGGCGACCTCGAGCTGTATCCGGCGGCACTGGGCGTACTGGTGTCCTCCAAGGCGTACGGGGTGGTGCGCAGTGCGGTTGTGCCCCGGCTGCTGCCACCGACGTTCTCACTGGTGAAGGCGAACTCGCGGGTCACCCTGGCGGGCCTGCTCGCGACGGGGATCGCGGCGCCGGCCGGGGTGGGGCTGCAGCAGATCGGGCCGCAGTGGCCGCTGTACGGGGCGTTCGTGCTGTTCGTCCTCGGCACGTACTGGGCGTTCACGATGGCGCCCAAGGTCGACTCGGCGAAGGGCGAGTCGAAGGTGCGCATGCTCAACCACGGCGAGACGAAGCCGAGCCTGCGCACGGTGGGCCCGTCGGTACTGCACGGACTGCAGGCGAACGCCGCGCACCGTGCGCTGTCCGGGTTCCTGATCTTCTTCCTCGCGTTCCTGTTGCGCGAGCATCCGCTCGCCGGCCAGTCGGCCGCCGTCTCGCTGGGGATGGTGGGCGTCGCGGCGGGCTTGGGCAACGCGCTGGGCACGGCCATCGGGGCCTGGCTGAAGTCCCGCGCCCCCGAAGCGATCATCGTGACGATGCTGTCCCTGGTCCTGGCGGCGGCCGTCACGGCGGCGGTCTTCTTCAGCGCGGGCATGGTGGCGGTGCTCGGCGCGATGGCGGGGCTGTCCCAGGCGCTGTCGAAGCTGTCCCTGGACGCGCTGATCCAGCGGGACGTCCCGGAAGAGGTCCGTACGTCGGCGTTCGCCCGCGCGGAGACGCTGCTCCAGATGGCGTGGGTGCTGGGGGGCGCGATCGGGATCGTGCTGCCGCTGAACGGTGTAGTGGGTATGTCGGTGGCGGCGGGCATCGTCGCGGCGGGAGCGGTGGTGGCCGGGCGCGGACTGCTGGGGGCGGGACGGCGGAGCGGCCGGCCGCGGGCGAGGGTGGCGTAGGCGAGGCACGCGGGCGCCGCTCCCACCCGCGAGTCCGCAACCCTCGTGGCGTAACCAGCTCACGCCGCGCCGCGTACCCCCGCGCGGCAGGACGAAGCGGGCCCGATAGCCTTCGGCTCATGACCGTTGCGTTCTTCTCCGGCAAGCGCCGCCGGGCAGCTGCCGCTCTCGGCGCCGTCTCCGCCGGGCTCCTCGTCCTTTCCGCCTGCGACAAGCCGACGCCGCTCGTCACGGTGACCATCGGTACGGACTCCGTCCACGCGGAGGCCGCCTGCTACAACGACGGCGAGGCGATCAAGGAGTCCGAGATCCAGGGCTGCCTGACCCAGAAGCCGACGGAGTCCATCAAGGTCGCCATGGACGACCAGGTCCGCATGGGCGTCGACCCGGAGATCGCGGAGAACGGCTGGACCCTGCTGTTCGGCGCGCAGCCGGTGGAGCAGGAGCCCTACAAGAAGACGTACCGGACCATTCCGGGCAACGCGTTCTTCACCTCGCCGACCGGTGAGCCGACGACCAAGACGGCCGTCAGCGTCATGGAGACCAAGGGCAAGAAGGTCGTCGGCATCTGGAACTTCTCGTTCGAGAAGGCCTCCTGACCCGGAGGTCGATGCCGTGCGCGTACTTGTCGTGACTGCGGTGGCGGCCGAGGCCGCCGCCGTCGTCGCGGACGTGGAGGGCGCCGCGGTCTCCCTCCCCGGCGGCTACGCGCTGACCCGCACCCCCGCCTACGACGTGCTCGTCGGCGGTGTCGGTCCCGCCGGTGCCGCCGCGGCCGCCGCGACGGCGCTCACCGTGGCGGACCGGCCCTACGGCCTGGTGGTGTCGGCCGGCATCGGCGGCGGCTTCCCGCCGCACGCGCCCGTCGGCTCGCTCGTCGTGTCGGACTCCGTGGTCGCCGCCGACCTAGGCGCGAACACCCCTGACGGCTTCCTGCCCGTCGACGAACTCGGCTTCGGCCGCACCGTGCACCCCTCTCCGCCCGGCCTGTCCGCGCTCATCGCCGAGGCGCTGGGCGCGACCCACGCACCGGTACTGACCGTCTCCACCGTCACCGGCACCGCCGCCCGCGCCGCCGAACTGTCGGCCAGGCATCCGCGTGCCGCCGCGGAGGCGATGGAGGGCTTCGGCGTCGCGGAGGCCGCCGCCGTGCACGGCGTGCCCGTCGTGGAGATCCGCGCGATCTCCAATGCCGTCGGCCCCCGGGACCGCCCCGCCTGGCGCATCGGCGACGCCCTGGCCGCGTTGCGACGGGCGTTCCACCAGCTCGCCCCCGTCCTCGAGGAGCACTCGTGACCCTGCGCATCGCGTACTCGCCCTGCCCGAACGACACGTTCGTCTTCGACGCCTGGGCGCACGGCCGGGTCCCCGGCGCGCCCGCGCTGGATGTGACGTTCGCGGACATCGACATCACCAACGGGATGGCGGAGCGCGGTGAACTCGACGTGCTCAAGGTGTCGTACGCGGTGCTGCCGTGGGTTCTCGAGGAGTACGCGCTGCTGCCGTGCGGCGGCGCGCTGGGCCGGGGCTGCGGCCCGCTCGTCCTCACCCGGGAGGCCGGTGCTCATGGGGGCACCTCCCGGGCCGAAGGCTCTACGGACCTCACGGGGAAGACCGTCGCCGTGCCGAGCGAGCGCTCGACCGCGTATCTGCTGTTCCGGCTGTGGGCCGCGGACGTCGTCCCCGAAGGTGTCGGCGAGGTCGTCGTGATGCCGTTCCACGAGATCATGCCGGCCGTGCGCGACGGCAAGGTCGACGCCGGGCTCGTCATCCACGAGGCCCGGTTCACCTACCAGGACTACGGGCTGCACTCTCTCGCCGACATGGGCGCGCACTGGGAGTCCACGACTGGTCTGCCGATCCCGCTGGGCGCGATCATCGCCAAGCGGTCGCTGGGCGCACCGACACTGCGTCTGCTCGCGGAGTCGGCGCGCACGTCCGTACGCATGGCGTGGGACGACCCGGAGGCGTCGCGTCCCTATGTGCTCGAGCACGCCCAGGAGATGGACCCGGCCGTCGCCGACCAGCACATCGGGCTGTACGTCAACGAGTTCACGGCCGACCTCGGGGACGACGGCTACGCGGCCGTGCGGGGGCTGCTGACACGCGCGGCGGCCGAGGGGCTCGTACCGCCCCTCGGCCCGGGCGCGCTCTCGTTCGTGTGAGCACGCCCGTTCCGCCGGTCTGGCTCAGACGTCCAGCTGGTCCGCCACCGCTCGCAGCAGGCCCGCGATCTTCGCGCCGTGCACCTTGTCGGGGTAGCGGCCGCGCTCCAGCATCGGAGTGATGTTCTCCAGCAGCGTGGTGAGGTCCTGCACGATGGACGCCAGCTCGTCCGGCTTGCGCCGCTGGGCCGCCGCCACGGAGGGGGTGGGGTCCAGCAGCGTCACCGACAGCGCCTGGTCGCCGCGCTGACCGGCGACGACACCGAACTCGACGCGCTGACCCGGCTTCAGGGCCTCGACTCCGGACGGGAGCACGGAGGAGTGCACGAAGACGTCGCCGCCGTCGTCGCGGGAGAGAAAGCCGAAGCCCTTCTCGCTGTTGAACCACTTGACCTTGCCGGTAGGCACGTCTGTCCTCGTCCTCGTACTCGTTGGGCGCTGGGGCACCGCAAGTTGGGGCGCCGAAAAAACGGCTCTGGATAGCACTACAGCGGGTCGCCTGACCCGCCACCCCCAAGGCTAATGGTCCAGAGGCTGGTGACAAGACGTCCCTGATCGGTTCCTGTGCGCAAGGGAACTACCCTGGCCGAATGACTGCTACTCCTGCCTCGGCCGCTCCCGCCCCGGGCGACGGCCTGGTGCGCGCCGGCGCCATCGTCTTCATCGTCGGCGCCGTAGCCACTTTGGTCACGGTGGCCCCGCTGTTCCTGGGCACCGAGCCGTTCCCGACCGTCGCGTACGCGGTGAGCATGCTGATGGGCGTCGGCTTCCTGGTCGCCGCGGCCGGCGTGCTGCGTTCGATCGCCGCGCAGCGGCGTCAGGCCAGATCCGCACGGCCCGCCGCGGGCTCCGCGCCGGCGGGGTCCGCGCTGTAGTCGCGCAGCCAGGCCGGGAACGCGGTGAGGTCCTCGAGGACCACGTCCGCGCCGGCCTCGCTCAGTTCGCCCGCGTCGCACGGCCCCGTCGGCACCGCCACCGACAGGGCGCCGGCGAGGCGCGCGCCCCGTACGTCGCCGATGTGGTCGCCGACGTACACCGCCGCGCCGTGCTCGAGCAGCGCCTCCGCCTTGGCCTCCGCCCACAGCCAGCCGATCACCTCGTCGGGGGCGATGCCGAGGTGCGCGAGGTGGAGCTTGGCGTTGGGCTCGTGCTTGGCGGTGACGACGATCGCGCGTCCGCCGAGCTCCTGGACCGCCGATATCGCCTCGCGGGCGCCCGGCATCGCCGGGGTCGGCCCGATGGCGTGTCCGGGGTAGATCTCGCGGTACCGGTCGGCCATCTCCTGGACCCGCTCGTGGGGGAACCAGAGCGCCAACTCCTGCTCCAGCGGCGGTCCGAGACGGGTGACGGCCAGGTCCGCGTCGATCCGCACCCCCGTCTCCGCGGAGAGCGCCCGGTAGGCGGCGTGGATTCCGGGGCGTGAGTCGATGAGCGTCATGTCCAGATCGAATCCGACGGTGAGCGGGCGCGGCGCGGAAGAGGAAGCCATGGGGGTCATTGTGCCCACGCGTCGGCACGGATTCGGGCCCGCCTAGACTTAGCCCAGCCTTACCAACCTTGCTTTCGCCGGCTTCCTTGAGCCGTCCGCCTTCGATTGGTGCCCATGTCAGCCAGACGCGCGCTCGCGGCCCGCCGCATCGGGTGGACGGCCGCCGCCGTAGCCGCCCTGCTGCTCGCGGTGCTGCTCAGCCTTGCGGTCGGAGCACGCGCCGTCGCACCGTCCACCGTCCTCGACGCCGTACTGAACGGCGGAAACAGCCCCGACGCCGAAGTCGTCCGCGAGCTGCGCGTGCCGCGCACCCTCATCGGTCTGATGGTCGGCGCCGCGCTCGCCCTCGCCGGCACGGTCCTCCAGGGCATCACCCGCAACCCGATCGCCGATCCGGGCATCCTCGGCATCAGCCAGGGCGCCTCGGTGGGCGTGGTGCTGGCCATCGCCTTCGCCGGAGTGCACACGCTCACGGGGTACGTGTGGTTCGCCTTCGCGGGCGCGGCCGTCGCCTCGGTCGCCGTGTACGCGATCGCGGCCCGTGGCCGCGGCGGCGCGACCCCCGTCAAACTGGCGCTCGGCGGCGCGGCGATCAACGCGCTGCTGGTGTCGGTCACGATGGGCATCTTGACGACGAAGGCGGCGGCACTGGACGAGTTCCGCTTCTGGCAGGTCGGCTCGGTCGCCGGGCGCGACGCGGAAGTGGTCGGCCAGATCTGGCCGTTCCTGCTGGTGGGCACGGCCCTCGTGGTGTGGGTGGCACGCGGACTCGACGCGCTGGCTCTCGGCGAGGACGTGGCGAAGGGCCTCGGGCAGAACGTCGCGACGGTCCGGATCGTGGGCGGCGTCGGTGCGACGGTCCTGACCGGCGTGGGCGTCGCGGCGGCCGGCCCGATCGCGTTCATCGGCCTCGCGGTCCCGCACATCGCCCGCGCGATCGTCGGCAGCGACCACCGATGGGTGCTGCCGATGGCGGCGGTCGTCGGCCCGGTGATGCTGCTGGTGTCGGACGTGATCGGCCGGATCGTCTTCCCGCCGAGCGAGGTCCCCGCGGGCGTGATGACGGCGCTGATCGGCGTGCCGTTCCTGGTGGCGCTGGTGCGGCGGAAGGCGGTGCCGGCGTGACGTCCGTTCTTGGCCGGGGCCGGACCGGGCGACCCGTACGTGAACCGGGCGGCCCGTACACGCGGCCCGCACGCGAACCGGGCGGCCCGTACACGCGGCCCGTACACAGGGAGGGCGCCGCGTGAGCGCTGACGCTGTCACGACCGTCCGTCCCGCCGGCTACGCCGTCGCCCGCACCGGCCGCGCCAGCTTCCTGCTGCACCGCCGCGCCGCGGCCGTCGCCGCCGCCTTCGCCCTCGTGCTCTGCGCGTCCTGCGTCGCCTACCTCTGTGTCGGCGAGAGCTTCGTCGCGCCGGGCGAAGTGCTCAAGGTGCTCTTCGGGCAGCCGTCGCCGAACGAGCTCGTCGTGGGGACGCTGCGGCTGCCCCGCATGGTCCTCGGGCTCCTCGTCGGCGCAGCCTTCGGAGTCGCCGGTGCGCTGATCCAGACCGTCGCGCGCAACCCGCTCGCCAGCCCCGACATCATCGGCATCAGCCAGGGCGCGAGCGCTCTCACCGTCGGCGCGCTCACGTTCGGCGTCACCTCCTACACGGTGCTGCCGTATCTCTCCGTGACGGGTGGTGTCGTCGCCGCCGCGCTCGTGTACGTCTTCGCCTGGCGCGGCGGACTGCACGCCACTCGCTTCGTCCTCATCGGCATCGGCTTCGCGATCGCGCTCCGTTCGGTCACGACGCTGTTCATGACCAGGGGCGACTATCTCGTCGCCCAGCAGGCGCAGATCTGGATGACGGGTTCGCTCAACGGCCGCGGCTGGGAGGAGGCAGCGCCGCTCGGCTGGACGCTGCTCGCCCTGCTGCCCGCCATCCTGTGGGCCGCCCGCGCCCAGCGCACCGTCTCCATGGACGACGACACGGCGACCGCTCTGGGCGTACGGCTCGGCCGGGTACGGCTCGGGCTGGTGCTCCTCGGAGTCGTACTGGCGTCGGTCGCGACCGGCGCGGCCGGCCCCGTCGACTTCGTGGCGTTGCTGGCGCCGCAGATCGCGCGCCGGGCGACCCGTACCGCCCAGATCCCGCTGCTGTGCTCCGCACTGCTCGGCGCGGTGATCGTCGTCCTCGCCGATCTGGCGGCGCGGCGACTGTTCTCGCCCACGGAACTGCCGGTGGGTGTGCTGACGGCCGCCGTCGGGGCCCCGTATCTGATTTGGCTCATCATCCGTAGCCGCACCGCTGGAGGAAAGTCGTGAGCAGGCTGACGGCCCGCGAGCTGACGCTCGCCTACGAGGACCGCACGGTCGTGCACGAGCTCGACCTGGCCGTCCCCGACGGGCAGGTGACGGTCATCGTCGGGCCCAACGCCTGCGGCAAGTCGACGACCCTGCGGGCGCTCGGCCGGCTGCTGAGGCCCAGGGGTGGGGCGGTTTTGCTCGACGGCGCCGAGCTGTCGAAGATCCCGACGAAGAAGATCGCGCAGTCGATCGGCCTGCTGCCGCAGTCCCCGGTCGCGCCCGAGGCCATCACCGTCGCCGACCTCGTGGCCCGCGGCCGCCAGCCGCACCAGCACTGGTGGCAGCAGTGGTCGCAGGAGGACGAGCGCGCGGTGACGGACGCGATGGCGCGTACGGACGTCACCGGCCTCGCCGACCGGCCCGTCGACGAGCTGTCCGGCGGTCAGCGCCAGCGCGTGTGGATCGCGATGGCGCTCGCTCAGGAGACGGATCTGCTGCTGCTGGACGAGCCGACCACGTTCCTCGACATCGCGCACCAGGTCGAGGTGCTCGACCTCGTACGGCAGTTGAACCACGAACGCGGCCGCACGGTCGTCGCCGTGCTCCACGACCTCAACCAGGCCGCCCGCTACGCCGACCATCTCGTCGCCATGAAGGCCGGGCGCATCGTGGCGGAGGGGCGTCCGGCGGACGTCGTCACCGCCGAGCTGGTCCGCGAGGTGTTCGGCATGGAGTCGGTCGTGGTCCCCGACCCGGTGACCGGGTCGCCGCTCGTCGTACCGGGAGCGCCGTACTCCCCCGCAAAAGCCCCCACGCCGTCCACGCAGTCCGCCTGAAAGGTCGCCCCCTGTCATGATCACCGCCCTCCGCCGCCGCGGCCTCCTCGCCGGGTCCCTCGCGCTCACCGCCGCGTTCGTGCTCTCCGCGTGCGGTTCTTCTGAGCCGTCCGACAAGGGCAAGGAGTCCGCCGCCGGCGGCAGCGACCTGCGCACGGTCAAGACGGCCATGGGTGACGTCCAGGTCAAGAAGGCCCCGAAGCGCGTCGTCGTGCTCGACACGGCCGAGCTGGACTCCGCCATCACCCTCGGCGTCAAGCCGGTCGGCGCCACCCACGCGGGCACCGAGTCCGGCTTCCTGCCCTACCTGCCCAAGGACAAGGTCGAGGGCATAAAGGACGTCGGCGAGATGATGACGCCCAACCTGGAGGCCATCGCCGCCCTCCAGCCCGACCTGATCCTCACCAGCAAGATCCGGCACGGCGACAAGTACGCCGAGCTGAAGAAGATCGCGCCGACCGTGATGACGGAGACCACCGGCCACCCCTGGAAGGAGAACTTCCAGCTCCACGCCGACGCCCTCGGCAAGACGGCCGAGGCCAAGAAGGCGGTCGCCGACTACGACGCACACACCAAGAAGGTCACCAAGGCGCTGGGCGGCAAGGAGAAGGCCGCAAAGACCGAGGTCAACGTCGTCCGCTTCGTCGAGGGCGCGGACATCCGCATCTACGGCAAGCGGAACTACATCTCGACGCTCCTCTCCGACGTCGGCGTGGGCCGCCCCGCCATCACGGACAAGGCCAAGGACGGCTTCTCGTACGACGTGAGCCCCGAGAAGATCGACCTCGCGGACGCGGACGTCGTCTTCCACTCCACGTACGGCGACCCGACGAAGGCCAAGCGGAAGCAGACCCTCGACAGCGCGCTGTGGAAGGGCATGAAGGCGGTCGAGAACGACAAGGCCTTCGCCGTCGAGGACGAACTGTGGATCCAGGGCATCGGCTACACGGCGGCGTCGAAGATCCTCGACGAGCTGCAGTCCCACCTGACGAAGTAGCCGGACCCCACGGGGCGGCGTCTGCCGCGCAGCGGCGGCCTCACCCCCGTCGGGGCAACTCGTCTCACGGCCTGCCCGGGGCTCCGGCCCCGGGCCCGCGTGGGGCGCAGCCGACGAGGATGCGGTTGCCGCGCGTGGCGGCCACAGCCCGTCCGGGGACAGCTCCCCTGCGCCCAGCAGCTGACCCGCCACTCACGGCCGCCAGGGCCGTAGAGGGTGTCGACGAGACCACGCAGGGCCCCCGGGGCCCGAGGGGCCCCGGGCGGAGCCCGGTACAGGGCCCGGGGTCGGGGCGGACCCCGGTACGGACCCGAGGTCCGGGCGGAGCCCGATACAGGGCCCGATGTCCGGGCGGGACCCGATACAGGCCCAGGTCGGGGCGGAACCCGACACAGCCCCCGAGCCCGGGCGGAACCCGACACAGCCCCCGTCCGGGCGGAGCCCGATACAGGGCCCGATGTCTAGCCCGATACAGGCCACGGGGCCGGGCGGAGCCCGGGTGGGGGAAGCCCGGCGTGGGGGTCAGCGTGCCCGGCGTCCCCGCCACACCAGGAACAGCGCAGACGCCACCGCCGCCCCCCTCAGCACCCACGGCCACATCTCCGTCAGCACGTCCCGCATGCCGCCCTCCGGCACGGGCTCGCCCCAGTGCCCGTTGATGCGGCCCCACAGCCACAGCAGTGCGCCCGTGGCGACCGTGCCGGGCAGGCCGAGCACGGCCAGTTTGACCTCGGCGCGGGAGAGCCGGCGGGAGCCGTACGCGAGGAGCCAGCCGAGGCCCAGGGCGATCAGCGAACCGAGGACCGCGCCCGCAACGAGCAGCGCGGCGGCGAGCAGCAGCATCGGGCTGCCGAAGCCTGCCCGCGCGGCCGGCTCCGGCTGTGCGGGCTGCGCCGGTTCCGCGACGACGGTCCCGCCGCGCCGCAGGAGACGCCGCAGCAGACGCCGACGGCCGCCCGGCGCGGCCTCCGGCTCCGCGACCCGGGCCGGCTCCGGCTCCGCCTCGCTCTGCGCTGCGTCGTCCGGTGCCGACGGCGGCTTCAGTATCTCGGGGATCTCGACGCCCCCCACGAACCCGGCCACACTGTCGCTCGAGCCGAAAGGACCGGGATCGATGCGCCACCAGTCCGGCTCGGAGCCCGAAGGACCCAGCTCGTCCATGCCGGCCAGGTGCGGCGGCGAGACCGCCGGACGCGGTGCGGGGGCCGGGGTGTCGGCGCGACGCGGCCGGGGAACGCGACGCCACCCCCGCTGGCGCGGCATCGCGCCTCCCCCGGAGTCCTCGGACGCCGCGCCCGGCGCAGCACGCGAACTCCCCGTGTCCTGCGGCTCGGACACCGCGGCCGGGGAAGCCGTCGGGAAGGTCGTCGGGGAAGGGGAAGTCGTCGAGGAGGCCGCCGACGCCACCACCTCGTCCGGCGTGCCGAGCCGTCCGAGGATGCGGCGGACGCCCGCCGGGCTGTCTCCGCCGAACTTCGCCCGCTGCTTGTCGATCTCGCTCCGCAGTGTCGTCACGAGCCGCATGCGCGCACCGGACGGGAGCTGGGCCTGCTGAGCCAGGTCACCGACGCGGCTCAGATAGTCGTAGACGAGCTGGTCGCTCTCGATCCCCACCGGCGGTTCCCCTGACGACGTTCCCAGCGAAGGGCCTGCGAAGGCCGGCCGCCCGCCTTCCCGGGCCGCCCTGTCCCCGACGGTAGCGCTCCAGGGGCTAACGTGGGGCGGATGGGGACCATGCCCGAAGGAAGCGGCAGCAGCGCCACCGGCGGCGGCCCGCGCACCCTCGCCGAGGCGCTGCGCGCCCGTGGCGACGAGGAGCTGGCCGCGCTGCTGCGCGCCCGCCCCGATCTGCTGAGCCCGGTGCCGAACGACGTGACCCAGCTGGCGACCCGGGCCGGCACCCGGGCGTCGGTCGTGCGGGCCCTCGAGCGGCTGGACCGGTTCGCGCTGCAGACCGCCGAGGCGCTGGCCGCCGCATCGGACCCCGCCCCGTACGGCACGCTGCTCGCGCTGCTGACCGGCGACGACGGCGACCCGGCCGTCGAGGCCGCCCTGCCGGTGGCCTTGGCGTCGCTGCGCCGGCAGGCGCTGGTGTGGGGCGGCGAGGACCGGCTGCGGCTGGTGCGCACCGCGCGGGAGCTGCTCGCGCCGTCGCCCACCCGTCCGTCGCCGACGGGGCTCGGCCCGACCGTCTCCGAGGCGACCGCCGGGATGTCGCCCGGCCGGCTGCAGGAAATCCTGGCGGCCGCGGGCCTGCCGACCACGCACGACCCGGTGTCCGCCGTCGCGGCGCTGACTTCGCTGTTCACGGACCGGACGAGGATGGCGGCGCTGCTGGACACGGCGCCGCCGGAGGCGCTGGGGATCCTCGACCGCCTGGTGTGGGGGCCGCCGTACGGCGAGGTGACGTCCAATCCGGCGCCGCCCGTGCGCTGGCTGCGCGACCGGGGGCTGCTGCTTCCGGCGTCGACGCGCACGGTGGCGCTGCCGCGGGAGGCGGCGCTGCATCTCCGGGCGGGGCGGGCGCACCGGGTGCTGGAGCCGGTTCCGCCGGCCGTCGAGCCGGCCTCGTCATACGGTCCACAGGCTGTGGACAGTGCGGCGGCGGGCCAGGCCTACACGGCGCTGACCACGGTCGAGGACCTGCTGAAGGACTGGCACGAGGGCGGGCCGGCGGTGCTGCGCGCGGGAGGTCTCTCCGTACGGGATCTCAAGCGGACGGCCGCGGCGCTGGACACGAACGAGCAGCTGGCGGCGTTCTGGCTGGAACTGGCCTATGCGGCCGGGCTGTTGGCGTCCGACGGAGAGGCCGACGAGCGGTACGCCCCGACACCGGCGTACGACGAGTGGCTCGAACTCCCGGTGGCGGAAAGGTGGGGTGAACTCGCCATCGCCTGGTTGACGGCGACGCGCACGCCGGGGCTCGTCGGCAGTCAGGACAGCAAGGGCCGCACGCTGTCCGCGCTCGGGCCGGACCTGGACCGCTCCGCGACCGTGGAGGTCCGGCACCGGATTCTGGAGCTGCTCGCGGCCCTCCCCCCGGGCACGGCCCCCGACCCTCAGACGCTGCTGGCCCGGCTGCGCTGGGAACGTCCGCTGCGCGGCGACGCCGCCGGCGGGGCGAAGGACCTGCGGGCACTGGCCGCGACGTGGACCCTCTCGGAGGCGGAGCTGATCGGCGTGACGGGCCGCGGCGCCCTCTCGACGCACGCTCGGGCCCTGCTCGGCCTGGACGAGGCGGACCGCCCCGACGGACCGGACGTGATGACCGGCGGCGCGGCCCGTGCGGGCGCCGACACAGCTGCGGGCGCCGACACAGCTGCGGGCCCCGATACAGCCCGCGGGGGCGCCGGCCAGGAGGCGCTCGCCGCGCGCCGCGCCCGCGCGGTCAAGGCGCTCGCGCCGCTCCTGCCGGAGCCGCTCGACCACGTCCTCCTCCAGGCCGACCTCACCGCCGTCGCACCCGGCCCTCTGGAACGGCCGCTCGCCGAGACGCTCGCCGTCCTCGCCGACGTGGAGTCCAAGGGCGGCGCCACGGTCTACCGCTTCACCCCCGCCTCGGTGCGGCGCGCCCTGGACGCCGGGAAGGCCGCGTCGGACCTGCACGCCTTCCTGGCCGCGCACTCGCGAACGCCCGTCCCCCAGCCGCTCAGTTACCTCATCGACGACGTCGCCCGCCGGCACGGCCATCTGCGCATCGGCGCCGCCTCCGCCTATGTGCGCTGCGACGACGACGCGCTCCTCGGCGAGATCCTCGCCGACAAACGCTCGCAGGGCCTCGGCCTGCGCCGCCTGGCCCCCACCGTGCTGGCGTCCCAGGCCGATCCGGGAACGCTCCTCGAGGGGCTGCGCGTCATGGGATACGCGCCGGCCGCGGAGAGCGCGGAGGGTGATGTGCTGATCACCCGCGCCCACGCCCGCCGCACGCCGCCGCGCGCCGCGCCCACCCCCGTGCCGGACGGGCCTCCCGTGCCGGACGGCACGTTGCTCGGCGCGGCGGTCAAGGCGATCAGGGCGGGCGATCTCGCCGCCACCGTCGTACGCAAACCTGCCGCGGTGGCGGGCCGGCCCCAGGGCGGTGAACTGCCGCGCACCACCTCGGCGGAGACCCTCGCGACCGTGCAGGCCGCCGCACTCACCGGTTCCGCGGTCTGGATCGGCTATGTGAACGCGGAGGGTTCCGCGAGCCAGCGCGTCATCGCACCCGTCCGGGTCGAGGGCGGCTTCGTCACGGCGTACGACCACACCGCGGACGAGGTGCGCACGTATCCGCTGCACCGCATCACGGGCGTGGCCGAACTGGCCGACGACGCCACCTGAACAGGCCGCCCGGCCCCCAGCCCGCGGATGCGGCGACGGGCTTCGCGGACTTGGCGGGCTTCGCAAGCTTCGCGAACTTGGCGGGCTTCGTGCGCTTCGCCGACCTCGTGGACTGCTCGGCGTCTGCGGGGCCCTGGGCCGCCGAGTCCGCGGCCCCCTGCGGCTCGCCGCGCCGCCTGCGTCCCGCCCGGCCCAGCCGCCGGCCCAGCAGTACGTACCCGATCAACGCACCCGTGGTGTTGATGATCACGTCGTCCACGTCGAAGGCGCGGCCGGTGACGATCGCGCCCTGCGCCAGTTCCACCAGGGTCATCACCAGCACGGTGAGCACCATCACCCGCACCAGCCGCAGCGAACGCGGCACCAGCACCGGCAGCAGCACGCCGAACGGGACGCCGAGCAGCAGATTGCCACCCACCTGCTTGCACGCCGCGAGGAACGTGTAGTCCTGCGCGTACTGGCGCAGCGACGCCCCGGGCCGCAGGTTGGCGGTCGCCACGCCCTCGGACGCGGCCGACGGCGACAGCGTGAGCCGTGCGAGCACGGCCGAGAAGAGGACCATCGCGACGAACGCGCAGACGATCAGGAAGGCCCTCAGGACGGTTCTGCCCCACTCACGGCGGGGTTCGGCTTCCTTGGTCATGGACACGCGGATACCCGCAGGCTCCCCGGACACTCCGGCGATGCGCGACACTGGTTGTTTGGCCATGTCCAAATCGGACGGACCGACCCGAAGAAAGGGTGTGGCGTGAACGGGCCCCTCATCGTCCAGAGCGACAAGACGCTCCTCCTCGAAGTGGACCACGAGCAGGCGGACGCCTGCCGTCGCGCCATCGCGCCCTTCGCCGAGCTGGAGCGTGCGCCGGAGCACATCCACACCTACCGGGTGACCCCGCTCGGCCTGTGGAACGCCCGGGCGGCCGGGCACGACGCCGAGCAGGTCGTCGACGCGCTGGTCGAGTACTCCCGCTACCCCGTTCCGCACGCGCTCCTCGTCGACGTCGCGGAGACGATGGCCCGCTACGGCCGGCTGACCCTGTCCAAGCACCCCACCCACGGGCTCGTCCTCACCACCACCGACCGGCCGGTCCTCGAGGAGATCCTGCGGTCCAAGAAGGTCCAGCCGCTCGTCGGCGCCCGGATCGACCCGGACACCGTCGTCGTGCATCCCTCCGAGCGCGGGCAGATCAAGCAGACGCTGCTGAAGCTGGGCTGGCCGGCCGAGGACCTCGCCGGTTACGTGGACGGCGAGGCCCATGCCATCGAGCTGGCCGAAAACGGCTGGGCCCTGCGGCCGTACCAGCAGCAGGCCGTCGAGGGCTTCTGGCACGGCGGCTCGGGCGTCGTCGTCCTCCCCTGCGGCGCAGGAAAGACACTGGTCGGCGCCGGTGCGATGGCGCAGGCGAAGGCCACCACCCTGATCCTGGTCACCAACACCGTCTCGGCCCGCCAGTGGAAGCACGAGCTGGTGAAGCGCACCTCGCTGACCGAGGACGAGATCGGCGAGTACAGCGGCACGAAGAAGGAGATCCGCCCGGTCACCATCGCCACCTACCAGGTGCTGACGACCAAGCGGAAGGGGATCTACCCCCACCTGGAGCTCTTCGACTCCCGTGACTGGGGTCTGATCGTGTACGACGAGGTGCACCTGCTGCCCGCGCCCGTCTTCAAGTTCACCGCCGATCTGCAGGCCCGTCGTCGCCTCGGCCTCACGGCCACGCTCGTGCGCGAGGACGGCCGCGAGTCGGACGTGTTCTCGCTCATCGGGCCGAAGCGGTTCGACGCGCCCTGGAAGGAGATCGAGGCGCAGGGCTACATCGCCCCGGCGGACTGTGTGGAGGTACGGGTCAATCTGACCGACTCCGAGCGGCTGGCCTACGCGACGGCGGAGCAGGAGGAGAAGTACCGCTTCTGCGCCACCACCGCGACCAAGCGCAGGGTGACCGAGCAGCTGGTGCGCAAGCACGCCGGCCAGCAGACCCTCGTCATCGGCCAGTACATCGACCAGCTCGACGAACTCGGCGAGCATCTGGACGCGCCGGTGATCAAGGGCGAGACGCCCAACACCCAGCGCGAGAAGCTCTTCGACGCCTTCCGCAACGGCGAGATCAGCGTGCTCGTGGTGTCCAAGGTCGCGAACTTCTCCATCGACCTGCCGGAGGCGACGATCGCGATCCAGGTGTCCGGCACCTTCGGTTCGCGCCAGGAGGAGGCGCAGCGCCTCGGCCGGGTCCTGCGGCCCAAGGCGGACGGGCACAAGGCCCACTTCTACTCGGTGGTGGCGAGGGACACGATCGACCAGGACTTCGCGGCCCACCGCCAGCGGTTCCTGGCCGAGCAGGGCTACGCGTACCGGATCATCGACTCGGACGAGCTGCTCGCGGGCGAGGACCCGGTGAGCTGAGCCTCGAGGGTGCGCGCCGCCGCCGCGCTCAGCGGCGGCGGACGCCGGCCTCTTCGGCGTACTCGCCGAGGACGGCGACGCTGAAGACGGCGCTCGCGAAGACCTTGACCGCGCGCAGGGCGTTGCCGACGCGGTGGTGCGGGACGTCTCCGGCGCCGCTGGCCGTGGCGCCGTGTGAGTGGGTTCCTGGGATGAGGGTCGCTGGGGTCATGTCTCCATGGTCGGCGATTCACCCGGTCGGAGCATCGGGCCTTGGGCTGAACCCCGCGACCCCGCGCGTACTACTCCAGGCAGAGTGCGTCCCCTACGGGGATGACCCCGCGGCTCCGGGGACGGATACCCCGGCGGGAAAACCGTTCGCCCCCGATCCCGGGCCCCCTAGAATCGCGAGCTTGCCCCGGGCCCAGGCCGCGGGGCACTCCCCGCCTCCCTCGAGGAGCGCCACCGCCCGGACGGAAACCGGCCGGTCCGCCATGTCGTGATCACGCAGCTCAGTAGCCGGAGGCCGCCCGTGCCCGCGCACGCCCCTGTACCCGACGTATCCGCCGGACCCGCCGGACCCGCCGTAACCACCGGATCCGGTGCGTCCGCCGTCGCCGGCCCCGACGGCGGCGATCCGCTCGGCCGTGAGCAGGCGCACCTCGCCGCGTCCCGGTCCGCGCTGCGGGCGATGCGGGAGGACGTGCAGTCCCTCGACATCAAGGACGTCACCGCGAACTGGGTCAACGCCACGGTCCTCCGGGCGCAGATCGAGCAGCGCATCGAGGCGCTCGCCGACCTCGCCCACACCCCGCTCTTCTTCGGTCGGCTCGACTACCTGCCCACCACCCAGGAGGGCGGGCACCCCGCGCCGAAGGCGCATGAGGCCACGCTGTACATCGGCCGCCGGCACGTCCACGACGCCCAGGGCGACCCGATGGTGATCGACTGGCGCGCGCCGGTCTCCCAGCCCTTCTACCGGGCCTCCCGCAAGGACCCGCAGGACGTCGGCCTGCGCCGGCGCTTCGGCTACACCGGCGGGGAGCTCACGGCGTACGAGGACGAGCACCTCACCGACCCTTCGGAGGCCGAGCAGACGTCGAAGCTGCTCCAGGCGGAGATCGAGCGGCCGCGCGTGGGCCCGATGCGCGACATCGTCGCGACGATCCAGCCGGAGCAGGACGAGATCGTCCGCAGCGGCCTGTCCGGCACGGTGTGCGTGCAGGGCGGACCCGGCACCGGCAAGACCGCCGTCGGCCTGCACCGGGTCGCGTACCTCCTCTACGCCCATCGGGAGCGGCTGGCCCGTACGGGCACCCTGGTCATCGGGCCGAACCGTTCCTTCCTCCACTACATCGAGCAGGTCCTCCCCGCGCTCGGCGAGTTGGAGGTCAAGCAGTCCACGGTCGACGATCTCGTCGCGCATGTGGACGTGCGCGGCGAGGACGGCGCCGCCGCGGCCGTCGTCAAGGGCGACGCGAGAATGGCGGAGGTTCTGCGACGGGCGGTCCGCTCCCATGTCACGATGCCGGCCGAGCCGGTGGTCGTCGTACGCGGATCGCGTCGCTGGCGGGTTCCCGCGTACGAACTCGAGGAGATCGTCCGCGAGTTGCTCGACCGCGACATCCGTTACGGCGCGGCCCGCGAGGCCCTGCCGCAGCGGATCGCACACACGGTGCTCGTCCGCATGGAACAGGCCGGCGAGGCCCCCGACGACCGCGTCCAGGACTCGGTGGCCCGCAACACCGCCGTCAAGGCCGCGGTCAAGGCGATCTGGCCGCCGGTCGACCCGGCGAAGCTCGTCCTGCGCCTGCTGTCCGACGCGGAGTTCCTCGCGGCGCACGCCGACGGCATCCTCACGTCGGAGGAACAGAACACGATCCTGTTCGGCAAGCCGCCCCGCAGCGCGAAGTCCGCCAAGTGGTCCCTGGCCGATGCCGTGTTGATCGACGAGGTCACGGATCTCGTGCAGCGCACGCAGTCCCTGGGCCATGTCGTCCTCGACGAGGCCCAGGACCTCTCCCCGATGCAGTACCGCGCTGTGGGCCGCCGCTGCTCCACGGGCTCGGCGACGGTCCTCGGCGACCTGGCCCAGGGCACGACCCCGTGGGCGACGGGATCGTGGGCCGAGGCCCTGTCCCACCTCGGCAAGCCCGACGCGGCCGTGGAGGAGCTCACCGCTGGTTTCCGCGTCCCCCGCGAGGTGATCGCCTATGCGTCCCGCCTTCTGCCGCACATGTCCCCGGGCCTTGCGGCGGTCTCCTCGGTCCGCGAGAGCCCCGGCTCCCTCTCCGTCCGTGCGGTCCGCGAGGCCGCGGACCTCGACGCGGCCGTCGTGGCGGCGTGTACGCAGGCCTTGGAGAACGAGGGCTCGATCGGCCTGATCGCGGCGGACTCCCGTGTCCCGGCCCTCGCGGCGGCCCTCACCGGCGCCGGCCTGCCCCATCTGTCCCCGGGCGAGGAGACGACGGCCGGGTCCCGGCTCACCCTGGTCCCGGCGTCGCTGGCCAAGGGCCTTGAGTACGACTACGTGGTCCTCGACGAACCGGCCACGATCGTCGCCTGTGAACCGGACCTCCGCACAGGCCTGCGCCGCCTGTACGTGGCCCTGACGAGGGCGGTCTCGGGCCTGACGGTGCTGCACGCGAAGCCGCTGCCCCCGCAACTCGGCTGACGCCCGTCGGCCGGGCCGCGAACCAAGGCCGCCGGACCCGGCAGACACCCGCGCCCGGAACCTCGGGTGACGCCCCCGCACCCACCGCCGCCGCCGGAACCGACTGACGCCCGGCGTCCGGGCCACGCCCCGGACGCCGACTACCCGTCCAGCGCCTCGCGCCACTCGCGGACCGCGGCAGGCGACACCGGTGCCGCCCAGCCCTGCGGGCGGGCCGCTCCGCCGATGTGGAAGCCCGTCACGCCCGCCGCCCTCAGGCGGGGGACGTGCTCCAGGCGGAGGCCGCCGCCGACCAGGATCAGGGGCTCGTAGCCCGGTTCGCCCTGCCGCGCCGCCTCCGCCAGGAGCGTCGGCATGCCGTCGTCGACGCCGGACGCGGAGCCCGCGGTCAGGTACGTGTCGAGGCCGGGCAGGTCCGCGAGTTGCTTGCGCAGGGCGTCCCGGTCCGCCGCGTTGTCGATGGCGCGGTGGAACGTCCAGCGGCAGCCGTCCAGTACCGCGAGCAGCCGTTCCACGGTGACCAGGTCCGGATGGCCGTGGTCGTCCAGGAAGCCGAGGACGAACTCGTCCGCGCCCGCCTCGCGCAGCTGTTCCGCGGCGCGGACGAGAGCGTCGGCGTCCGCCGGGCCGCCTGCCGCGAAGCCGTCCGTGAGACGGAGCATCACCCGCAGCGGGATGTCGACCGCCGAGCGGATCGCGGTGAACGTGCCGAGGGCCGGGGTCAGCCCGTCCGCCGCCATGTCGGTGACCAGCTCGAGACGGTCGGCCCCTCCCGACTGGGCGGCGACCGCGTCCTGCGCGTCGAGGGCGATCACCTCAAGGAGTGCGTGGTTGCTCATGGGACCCATTCCTCCAGGGGCGGCTGCACGGTCGGCGGTAGAACGATCATGATCCAACAGGTCTAGTCCAATGGACAGCCTAATGCCCGCCGCGCGCGAAGGCAGCCTGAGGCGCCGCCCCCGCGGCCGGCACCTTGCGTCGCATACGGGCAGGGGGTATACATGGGAGTCGCAGATACCCCCCAGGGGTATAATCGACAGCCAGGAGGAGCCATGTCGCAGACGCGGACGCAGTCCGCCACCGACCGTGCGGTGGAACTCGCGATCGGCGGTATGACCTGCGCCTCCTGCGCGGCGCGTATCGAGAAGAAGCTCAACCGCTTGGACGGCGTCGAGGCGACGGTGAACTACGCGACGGAGAAGGCGAAGGTCGCCTTCTCCGAGGACGTCTCCGTCGCCGACCTGATCGCGACGGTCGAGGCCACCGGCTACACCGCGCACGAGCCGGCCCCGCCGCGCACGGAGAGCGCCGGCCAGGCCGGCCCGACCGGGGGCGAGGACGAGGCGGCCGAGGAGCTGCGGCCCCTGCGGCAGCGCCTGATCGCCGCAGTGGCACTGTCCGTTCCCGTCGTCGCGATGGCCATGGTCCCCGCGCTGCAGATCGAGTACTGGCAGTGGCTGAGCCTCACCCTCGCCGCGCCGGTCGTCACGTACGCGGCCTGGCCGTTCCACCGTGCCGCGTGGACCAATGCCCGGCACGGGGCGGCCACGATGGACACGCTGATCTCGGTCGGCACGTCGGCCGCGTTCCTGTGGTCGCTTTGGGCGCTGTTCTTCGGCACCGCCGGTACCCCCGGCATGACGCACCCCTTCGAGTTCACGATCGCCCGCAGCGACGGCGCGGGGAACATCTACCTCGAGGCGGCCGCCGGCGTCACCGCGTTCATCCTGGCCGGGCGCTACTTCGAGGCCCGCTCCAAGCGCAAGGCGGGCGCCGCGCTCAAGGCGCTCCTGGAGCTGGGCGCCAAGGAAGTCACCGTCCTGCGCGACGGGCGCCAGGAGACGATCCCCACCGCGGACCTGCGGGTCGGTGACCGGTTCCTGGTCCGCCCGGGCGAGAAGATCGCCACCGACGGCACGGTCGTCGAGGGCGCGTCCGCCGTCGACGCCTCGATGCTCACCGGCGAGTCCGTCCCCGTCGAGGTCGGTGTCGGCGACACCGTCACCGGCGCCACGCTGAACGCCGGCGGGCGGCTCGTGGTGGCGGCGACCCGTGTCGGCGCCGACACCCAACTGGCCAGGATGGCCAAGCTCGTCGAGGACGCGCAGAACGGCAAGGCCGCAGCCCAGCGTCTCGCCGACAGGATCTCCGCCGTCTTCGTGCCCGTCGTCATCGCGCTGGCCCTCGGCACGCTCGGCTTCTGGCTCGGCAACGGCTCCGGACTGACCGCCGCGTTCACCGCCGCCGTCGCCGTCCTGATCATCGCCTGCCCCTGCGCCCTGGGCCTGGCCACACCGACCGCGCTGATGGTCGGCACCGGCCGCGGCGCCCAGCTCGGCATCCTGATCAAGGGCCCGGAGGTCCTGGAGACCACGCGCAAGGTCGACACGATCGTTCTCGACAAGACCGGCACCGTCACCACCGGCCGGATGACCCTGCTCGCCGTACACACCGCGGCCCCCACCAGCGAGACCGAAGTGCTGCGGCTGGCGGGCGCGTTGGAGCACGCCTCGGAGCACCCCATCGCCCGGGCCGTCGCCGCCGGTGCCGCGGAAAGGGTCGGCACCCTGCCCACCCCCGAGGACTTCGCGAACGTCCCCGGCCTCGGCGTCCAGGGCGTCGTCGAGGGCCACGCCGTCCTCGTCGGCCGCGAGAAACTGCTCACCGACTGGTCGATGGAACTGCCCGCCGGCCTCGCCCGGGCCAAGGACGCGGCGGAAGCCGCCGGCCGCACCGCGATCGCCGTCGCCTGGGACGGCGAGGCACGCGCCGTCCTCGAGGTCGCCGACGCCGTCAAGGACACCAGCCCCGAAGCCGTCCGCCGGCTGCGTGCGCTGGGACTGACGCCCATCCTGCTCACCGGCGACAACGAGGCCGTCGCCCGGAGTGTGGCCGCAGAGGTCGGCATCGACGAGGTGATCGCGGAGGTCATGCCCGAGGACAAGGTGAACGTCGTCAAGAGGCTCCAGGCCGAGGGGCGCAGCGTCGCCATGGTCGGCGACGGTGTGAACGACGCCGCCGCACTCGCCCAGGCCGACCTCGGCCTGGCGATGGGCACCGGCACCGACGCCGCCATCGAGGCCGGCGACCTCACGCTCGTACGCGGCGACCTCAACGCCGCCGCCGACGCCGTCCGCCTCTCCCGCAGGACCCTCGGCACGATCCGCTCGAACCTCTTCTGGGCCTTCGCCTACAACGTCGCAGCCCTCCCCCTGGCCGCCGCCGGCCTCCTCAACCCGATGATCGCCGGCGCGGCCATGGCGTTCTCGTCCGTCTTCGTCGTCGGCAACAGCCTGCGCCTGCGCGGCTTCAAAGCGGCATGAGCCGAAGCAGGTCCGACGCCGCCTGACCGAAGCACGCACGCGGCCGCCCCGGCCCGTCAGGGTGGGGGTGGCCGCGTCACGTCTAGAGTCGCCCCATGACCGACCGCACCGCCGACCTCCGCGCCCGCTGGGCCCAGGCGCTCCAAGGGGCCCGCGAAGGAGCGAGCGAGCCGGACCCGCTGCCGTACGCCGACAACCTGCTCGCCCGTTGGGCGGAGCCGCAGCGGCGGTATCACACCACCGCCCACCTCGTCGCCGTTCTCGACCGCGTCGACGAGCTCGAGCGGTACGCGGACGCCCCGGACCTCGTCCGGCTCGCCGCCTGGTTCCACGACGCCGTGTATCTGCCGGACCGTTCCGAGAACGAGGAGCGCTCCGCCCGCATCGCCGAGCGCGCGCTGCCCGAGGCGGGGCTGAGCGCCGGGGCCACCGCCGAGGTCGCCCGCCTCGTGCGTCTCACCGTCACCCACAATCCGGCCGACTCCGACCGCAACGGCGAGGTGCTGTGCGACGCCGACCTGGCGATCCTCGCGGCGGCCCCGGAGGCGTACGCCGCGTATGCGGCTGCCGTGCGTGAGGAGTACGCATTCGTGCCCGAAGAGGCGTTCCGGGACGGGCGCGCCGCGGTACTGCGACAGCTGCTGCGGCTGCCGCGGCTGTTCCGCACCCCGCACGGGGCACGCGAATGGGAAGCAGCCGCCCGCCACAACCTGACGGTCGAACTGGAGCTGCTGGCCGCATCGTGAGACGGCGGCCCGACGGGGAATGACAGGGACGAACACCCTGTTGGCAACTGTCATGCCCGTTCCTCCCGCACGTCGCGTCGGCACCCGCATGCCGCTCGCCGTCTACATACTCGGCCTGTCCGTCTTCGCTCTCGGCACCAGCGAATTCATGCTCTCCGGACTCCTGCCGCCGATCGCGGAGGACATGGACGTCTCGATCCCACGGGCCGGGCTGCTGATCTCGGCCTTCGCGGTCGGCATGGTGGTCGGTGCTCCGCTGCTCGCCGTCGCGACGCTCCGGCTGCCGCGCAAGACCACCCTGGTCGCGTTGATCTCCGTGTTCGGACTCGGCCAGCTCGCCGGCGCGCTGGCGCCCTCGTACGAAATCCTCTTCGCGTCCCGGGTGATCAGCGCACTCGCCTGCGCCGGGTTCTGGGCGGTCGGCGCGGCGGTCGCGATCGCCATGGTGCCGGTGACCTCGCGGGCCCGGGCCATGGCCGTCATGATCGGCGGACTGTCGATCGCGAACGTCCTCGGCGTCCCCGCGGGCGCTTTCCTCGGCGAGCACCTGGGGTGGCGCTCCGCGTTCTGGGCCGTAGGCGCCGCGTCGGCCGTGGCGCTCGTCGGCGTACTGACGCTGATCCCGCGCATCCCGCTGCCCGAGCGGGCACCACGCCTGAAGCAGGAGCTGTCGATCTACCGCGACCGTCAGGTGTGGCTGGCCGTGGCGATCACCGCGCTGGCGGCGGGTGGCGTGTTCTGCGCGTTCTCGTACCTCGCGCCGTTGCTCACGGACGTGGCGGGGCTGGACGCCGGCTGGGTGCCGATGGTGCTGGCGCTCTTCGGGATCGGCGCGCTGATCGGCACGACGGTCGGCGGCCGGGTCGCCGACGCACATCTCTTCGGGGTGATGCTCAGCGGCATCGCCGCCTCGACCGTGCTGCTGGCGGCGCTCGCCCTGTTCGCCTCGTACGCCGCTGCCGCGATCACTCTGTCGTTCCTGCTCGGCTTCTCCGCCTTCTTCACGGCACCGGCGCTCAACGCCCGGATGTTCAACGTCGCGGGCGCGGCCCCGACACTCGCCGGCGCGACGACGACCGCCGCGTTCAATCTGGGCAACACGGGCGGACCGTGGTTCGGCGGAGTGGTGATCGACGCGGACTTCGGCTTCGCCTCCACGGCCTGGGCGGGCGCGGCGATGACCGTCGTCGCCATCGCGCTGGTGGCGCCGGCGATGAGGCTGCACGGCAGGTCGCGGGTGGTCGCGAAGTCGCCCGCCGGCGACCGGGCGGTCCGTGTGGAGCAGGTGTGAGCGCCCGGGGCGGTAGGGGCTCCCGGAGAGGCTTAGGCCGACCGGCCCTTGGGCCTGCGGAGCCCTGTCTCCGTGAGAAGTCTGACCACCTCGCGGCTCGACACCTCCACCGCGCCCGCGGCCACGGCGTCCGCGTAGCGGTGGGAGGGCACGTCGTAGTGGTCCCGTTCGAAGGCGCGCGGCGGGCAGCCGATCCCCGCCGCGAAGGTGTGCAGTTCCTCGAACGACACGTCGCTGACGAGGTGCGACCACATCTGGCCGTGCCCCGGCCAGGTCGGCGGATCGATGTACACCGTCACTGAAGGCCGCCCACGGGGGCCACGACCACGCCCGCCTTGCCGCACACCCAGTGCGGATCGGCGCCCAGCTCGGGCTCGACCTCCAGGGAGTGCGGGTCGCCGACGTCGCAGACCGGGCACAGCGGCCAGCGGCCGTGCCTCTCCAGCAGCGCGTCCTGGACGTCCTGGGCGACCAGACCCGCGACGTACTCGACGCCCTCGGGCCACTGCCCGACCCACCAACGGCGGTGGGCGACCGCTTCCTCGACGAGGGAGACGACGCCGGCGTCCGCCACGTTCCGGGCCGCGAGGTCCGCGAGAACCAGGGCGCGTGCCGCGTGCAGTGCCCGCTCCAGCGGTATCGAGTCGTCGTCCATGCCCCCATTGTCTCCGGGTCTTGACGCCACCCGAAACGCGAAAATATCTTTCATATGTGACCAATCCAGTGAAGGAAATTTTCAGCGTCGACGCTCCGGCCCCTGCCGCCCTGGCGGCCAAGGTCCGCACGCTCTCGCCGTCCATGACCCGCTCCATGCAGCGGGTCGCCGAAGCCGTCGCCGACGACCCGGCAGGCTGCGCCGCCCTCACGGTCACCGGCCTCGCCGAACTCACCGGCACCAGCGAGGCCACCGTGGTCCGCACGGCCCGCCTGCTCGGCTACCCCGGCTACCGCGATCTGCGTCTCGCGCTCGCCGGCCTCGCCGCCCACCAGGAGTCCGGCCGCGCTCCCGCCCTGACCACCGACATCGCCGTCGACGACCCCATCGCGGACGTCGTCGCCAAACTCGCCTACGACGAACAGCAGACCCTCGCCGACACGGCCGCAGGGCTCGACACCGTGCAGCTCGGCGCGGCCGTGGCCGCCGCGTCGACCGCGCGGCGCATCGACATCTACGGCGTGGGCGCGTCCTCGCTCGTCGGCATGGACCTCGCCCAGAAGCTGCTCCGCATCGGATTGATCGCGCATGCGCACGCCGATCCGCACCTCGCGGTCACCAATGCCGTGCAACTGCGCTCCGGAGACGTGGCCATAGCGATCACCCACTCCGGTTCCACGGGGGACGTCATCGAACCGCTGCGGGTGGCGTTCGACCGCGGGGCGACGACGATCGCCATCACCGGCCGCCCCGACGGCCCGGTCTCCCAGTACGCCGACCACGTCCTGACGACGTCGACCGCCCGCGAGAGCGAGCTCCGCCCGGCGGCGATGTCGTCCCGCACGAGTCAACTGCTCGTCGTCGACTGCCTCTTCATCGGCGTGGCACAGCGTACGTACGAGTCGGCGGCCCCTGCCCTCGCCGCTTCGTACGAGGCGCTCGCGCACCGCCACACTGCCCGCACCCGCTGAACCGAGCCCCTCACGCACCGAGAAAGCCGAGCCGCCTTTCATGACCTCCACCTACGGTGAACTCCGCGCCCAGCTCGCCGCTCTCACCACCGAGGCGTTCCGCCCCGAGCTCGCCGACATCGACCGGCTGCCCACCATCGAGATCGCCCGGATCATGAACGGCGAGGACGTGAGCGTGCCCGCCGCCGTCGCCGCGCAGCTCCCGGCCGTCGCCGCCGCGATCGACGACACCGCCGAGCGCATGGCCCGTGGCGGCCGGCTCGTCTACGCGGGCGCGGGTACGGCCGGGCGTCTGGGGGTCCTCGACGCCAGCGAGTGCCCGCCCACCTTCAACACCGACCCGTCGGAGGTCCTCGGCCTGATCGCGGGCGGGCCGACCGCCATGCTCAAGGCCGTCGAGGGCGCGGAGGACAGCAAGGAGCTGGCCGCCGCCGACCTGGACGGCCTGAAGCTGACGGCCGACGACACGGTGGTCGGCATCTCCGCCTCCGGCCGGACCCCGTACGCGGTCGGCGCGGTGGAGCACGCCCGGGCGCTGGGCGCGCTCACCATCGGCCTGTCCTGCAACGCGGACAGCGAACTGGCCGCCGCGGCGGACCACGGGATCGAGGTCGTGACCGGCCCCGAACTGCTCACCGGCTCCACCCGGTTGAAGGCCGGCACGGCGCAGAAGCTGGTCCTCAACATGATCTCGACGATCACGATGATCCGGCTCGGCAAGACGTACGGAAACCTGATGGTCGACGTCCGCGCCTCCAACGACAAGCTGCGCGCCCGCTCGAGGCGGATCGTGGCACTGGCGACGGAGGCGCCGGACGAGGAGATCGAGGCGGCTCTGGCGGCGACGGACGGCGAGGTGAAGAACGCGATCCTGGTGATCCTGGGCGGCGTCGACGCCCCGACGGCGGCGACGCTCCTGTCCCACAGCGGGGGCCACCTGCGCGCGGCGCTGACCTCCGCGCCCGGCACCCACCCCGGCCCCACCGCCCCTTGAGCCGCGGGCTCACCCCAGCCCCACCGCCCCTTGAGCCGCGGGCTCACCCCAGCCCCGCCGGCGTTTGAGGCGCGGGGCTCGGGGCAGCGCCCCGACAACCCGGCCACGCCCACAACCCGGCCCACTCCCGCCTACGCCGCTCCCGCCCGTTCCTTCACCGTCACGCGCCCCTTGCGGATCGTCGCCACCCGCCGGGCTCTGCGGGCCAGCGACGAGTCGTGCGTGACCATCACGAACGTGAAGGCGTGCTCCTGCCACAGGCCTTCCAGCACCTCCATGATCTCGTCGCGCATCGACTCGTCCAGGTTGCCCGTGGGTTCGTCCGCGAGCAGCACCGCCGGGTGCTTCACCAGTGCCCGCGCGATCGCCACGCGTTGCTGCTGGCCGCCGGACAGCTCACCGGGCAAATGCCGCAGCCGCTCGCCCAGCCCCACCGATGCCAACGCCTCCGCCGCCCGTTCCCGGCGCTCGGCCGCCTTGAGGCCGATCGGGACCAGCGCGGTCTCGACGTTCTCCTGGGCCGTGAGCGTCGGGATCAGGTTGAAGCTCTGGAAGACGAAGCCGATCTTCTCGGCCCGTACCCGCGTCAGCCTCGCCTCCGGCAGCGTCGCCAGGTCGGTCCCGTCCAGGACCACACTGCCCTCGCTGGGCCGGTCCAGGCCGCCGAGCATCTGCAGGAGCGTGGACTTGCCGCCGCCCGTCGGGCCCTGGATGACGAGGCGGCCGCCGTCCTCGATGGTCAGGTCGACGCCGTCGAGGGCGTTCACGGTGTCCTTGCCCCGCCGATAGCGCTTGGTGACGCCACTGAGCTGGTACATCATCAACTCCTGTTGCTACGTGGAAGAAATGGCGCCGGTCCGCGCCGGGTCACTCGACGCGGCGCAACGCGTCGGCCGGCCGCAGCCGGGAGGCGCGCCAGCCGCCGAAGCCGCCCGCGACGAGGCCGCCCGCCACCGCGAGCGCGACCGCGAGCCCGATCGTGGTGAGCGAGACGGGCGCGGTGAGCGCGATGTCGAGGGCGCGGGAGGCAGAGTCCCGTACGGGCCCGCCGCTCCCGGGTCCGGCGACCCGGAGACCGCCACCGCCGCCCGGACCGCCGGCACCGCCCGCACCCCCGCCGAGCTGGGCGGTGAGCGTCGGGCCGAACGTCGTGATCAGCCACGCCCCGGCGACTCCGACGGCGATACCGAGCGCGCCGCCGACGAGCCCGTTGACCAGCGCCTCACCGGCCACCTGACGGGTCACCCGGCCGCTCTTCCAGCCGAGCGCCTTCAGCGTGCCGAACTCCCGTACGCGGCGGCTCACCGCGGACGACGTGAGCAGACCCGCCACGAGGAACGCCGCGACCAGCACCAGGATCGACAGCCACTTGCCGACACCGGAGGCCAGGTCGGACGCGGTGGACAGGGAACCGGAGACGGTGTCGGCGAGGTCGGCCGACGTCGTCACCGTCGTACCGGAGATGTTCTTCTGGATGGACTGCTTGACGTTGTCGATCTTCTGGGAGCCGGCCGCCTGGACGTAGACCGTGGTCACCTTGTCCTCGGCATCGGCGAGCTTCTGTGTCCGGGCGAGGGGCAGGTACACGTTGGCCGCGGCGTCGCCGCTGTCCGCGGTGGCGATACCGATGATGGTGAAGTCGGTCCCGGAGATGACCAGTTCCTTGCCGACGGCGAGGTCCTTCTCCTTCGCGTACGCGCTGTCGACGACGGCGACCGCGGCGTCGGTCTCGGTCTTCTTGAAGGTCCGCCCGGAGGTGATCTTCGAGGAGGTGAGGGGGCCGAGTTCCTGGTGGGTGACGTCCGTTCCGTACGCGGTGTACGAGTCGACGTCGAAGTCGGCGCCGCCCCCGCGGACCGCGCCGCCGTCGCCACCGCCGGGGCCGCCCTGCCCCGGCTGCACGGGCTGCGCGGGCTGCGCCTGCACCGCGCCGCGCTTGAACTCGCCGTCGACCTTGACGACGTTGACGCTCAGCCCGCCGACGGCGTCCGTGACGCCGTCCTGCTCCCCGACCTTGTCGACGGTGGACGCGGCGAGCGTCTCGAAGCCCTGGACCATGACGATGTCGTTGCTCTGCCGGGTCTCGTCGCCCTCGTCCTGGGCGTCGAACCGGAAGCGGGGCCGCCGGGTCTCGCCCTCGCCGGGCGGCTCCGCGGCCTTGGTGACGGTCATGTCGGTACCGAGTCCGTACAGCGACTCCAGCACCTTGCCCTGGGCGCGGTTCATCCCGGACGACACCGAGTTGACGACGATGACCAGCGCGATCCCGAGGGCGAGCCCCGAGGCGACGACGAGCGCCGCTTTCCTGCGGCGGCGCAACTCGCGCCGGAGGTAGGTGAAGAACATGGCGCGAAGGTATGGACGGGGCGTGATGAGGAGTTAAGGCGACGATGAGAGCTGCATGAGTGTTCCGATCGAGACCTGACCGGCACTCAGCGGCCCGGCACTCAACGGCCCGTCGGTCCGCGGAGGATGGGCGGGAACCCGGGGCGCGGTATCCCAAAGAAATTCTGCAAAAATACTTTTGCAGAACCGCGGGTGCGCTCTACGCTCCCCCCGTGACCGATGCCGAACGACACCGCGTACTCGACCCCCGCGAAGACGCCGCCGCCCTCAAGGCCCTGACGCACCCTCTCCGTATCCGCCTGCTGGGCATGCTCCGCATGGACGGACCGGCCACCGCGAGCGAACTGGCCGTCAGGACCGGCGAGTCGTCCGCGTCGACCAGCTACCACCTGCGGGTGCTGGCCAAGTACGCGTTCATCGCGGAGGCCGAGCACCGCGACGGCCGCGAGCGGCGATGGAAGGCCTTGCACGAGGTCACGAGCTGGAGCAACGCCGCGATGACCGGCTCGATCGAGGCGCAGGCGTTCATCGACCTGGCACGCCGGGTCCAGCTCGACCACCTCGAGCGCTCCCTGGTCCGACATCAGGAGGACCTGACCGCCGGACGGCTCGGCGACGAGTGGCGGGAAGCATCCGGATTCACCGACCTCGTGGCCCGCCTGACGCCCGAAGCGCTCGCGGAACTGTCGGAGACCTTCAGCCGTGCCGTCGCCGCGCTGGCCGCACGCGACGAGGGCGATCCGCGCGCCGAGCAGGTCGTGCTCTTCACCGCCGGCCTCGCCGTCCGTCCGGAGGACCGCCCGTGAACCGGCTCCTCGATCCCGGCGCCGCCCGCCGCCGCTTCGTCGCCGCCATGTTCCTCTTCTGGCTGCCCGTCGGCCTCTACGTTCCGTCTCAGGTGCTGCTCCTCACCGAACGCGTGGGTCTCGCCGGCGTCGCCGGGCTCTTTGCCGTCTACTCGGTCACCGTGTCCGCGATGGAACTGCCGACCGGCGGCCTGTCCGACGTCATCGGCCGCCGTGCCGTCCTCGCCGCCTCCGGGCTGCTCAACCTGTCCGGTCTGGCCCTGATGGCGCTCGGCACCACCGTCTGGATGCTCGCCGTCGCCATGTTCCTGATGGGCACGGGCCGCGCCCTGTCCAGCGGCCCGGCGGAAGCCTGGTACGTCGACACCGTGCAGGCCCACTCCGGCCCCGGCGCCGAACTGCGCACCGGCCTGGCCCGCGGCAACACCGCCTCCTCCGCCGCGCTGGCCGCCGGCACGCTCACCGGTGGGGCCCTGCCTTTCCTGCTCGGTCTCGGCACCGACCCCGGCGCTCGCCTCGCCGACGCCACCGGCGGGCTTGTGCTGCCCCTGTCCGTGCCCGGGCTGCTCGGAGCCGCCGTCGGCGTCGGATACGTCGCGTACGTGCTGACCGCCCTGCCCGAGCCGCCCCGGCCGCCCGCCACACTGCGCGGGGTGCTGCGCGGGGTCCCGGCGACGATGCTGGGCGGGCTGCGGCTCGGCGTAACGGAGCCGCTGGTCGGCCGGGTCCTGCTGACGGCGGCAACGGTCGGCGCGTCGTTCGCCGCCCTCGAGCTCCTCACCCCCGGCCGGGCCGCCACGCTCACCGGCGCACCCGAGTCCGGAGCCGTTCTCTTCGCCGCGCTCGCCTGCGCCGGTTTCCTGTGCGCCGCGGTCGGCAGCCAGTGCGCACCACTGGCGGCCCGGCTGACGGGCAGCAGCGAACGCGCGATCCTGGCCTCCCTCGGCGTAGGCACGACGGGGCTGCTGCTGCTCGGCGTGACCGCCACATGGGACGGCCCCGTGCCCCTCGTCCTCGCCGCGACCGGATACGGCCTGGTCTACCTCGGTCACGGCGCAGCCGCGCCGAACCAGAACGACCTGCTTCACCGTCGCATCGGGAGTACGGTCCGCGCGACCGCCCTGTCGGTGAAGTCGCTGGCCCTGCAGCTGACCGGCGCGCTGGCCGGACTCCTCGTCGGTTCGCTTCCCGTCGGCCCGCTGCCGTGGCTGGTGGGCGCCGCGGCCCTCCTGCTCGGCACGCTGCTGTGGACCCGCCGGGCGAAGCCCGTGACGTCCGCGGGGACGGCGAACACCTCTGAGCCGCTGCCCACGAAGGATCCGGTTCCCGGGAGTTGAGCAGCGGGCGGGCGTCGGCCCGCAGGTACGCCCGCCCGCTGCCTTTGATCGCTTCAGAGGATCAGAAGAAATCGTCCTGCCCGCGGTCGCGTCGGGCCCCGTCCCGTGTGCCGGGAACCGCGGCGTTCCGCCGAGGCCCGGCAGCAACGGCGGAATGGGGACGACGGCGCCTCCACCAGAGCGACAAGGCCGCTGCGACCAGAACCACGGGCAGCGTGCGCAGGGCAACCGCGCCGACGCTCGAGGACTCTTCTTGCGGACCGGCGTCGGCGGCCCCGCGCTGTCCGGGCGCCTGCGGTTCGGAGTCGGAGTCGGAGCCGGAGCCGGGACCGGAGCCGGAGTCGGAGTCGGGGCCCGCAGCCTGACGCGGTGTGGGCGCGCCGAGCCAGATCCCTCCGTTGCCGTCGGTGGACGGCGCGTTCAGCGAGCGCCGGACCTCCTCGGGAAGGTTCGCATGGTCAGCGGTGAAACGGTCGACCGGGACCTCCTTGAGGGGAATCCTGCTGAAGTCGACGCCACCGTAGACATAACTGCGTACATAGGTGGTCCCGCCTTCGGTGGTCCTGTCCGTGACCTTGAACTCGCCCTTGGTGTAAGACTCGACGAAGCGGTCGAAGGTGTCGGTCGGCTTCCAGGGGCCGGTGATCCGCCAGTCGTCGATGTCGCCGGTGCCGATGAGGTCACCGTAGGTGGTGTCCTTGCCACGGCTCAGGTCGCGGTACCACTCGGCGGCGACCCGGGCGAGATAGACGCGACGCAGGTCGGCGTACTCGGGCGCGGTGTTGATCGCCTTCTTGAGCTCGGAAAGGATCAGAGTGCGGAAATGCTGCTCGTTGTGGTCCTCGGTGGCCTTGTCTTGCTTCGGGCACGAACGGGTGGCGGACTCGCCCCGTTGCTCCAGGTACTGGGTCTCCATCCTGACGTCGAGTGGGGCGTCGAGAATGTAGAGCTTGTCGCCGTCCTGGTGAATCGATGCGGGTGCGGGCAGGATCCACGTCCGGTACGACATGCAGTCCCCCCGGATGCCGTCCCAGAACTTCCGGCCCCGCACGGTGTGCGGGTGGATGAGCTTGCCGATCGTCTTCTTCATCAGCAGATCGGCCTCGAGCAGGGCACGTCCGGCGTCCGTGCGGCCGAGCCGCTCGTCGACGATGCGGTCCGGTTCGTTGGGGTTGAGGTTGACCCAGAACGCCGACGGTTCGAGGGAGAGCCAGACGAAGAATGCGTCGGAGCTGCCCTCGGCGGCGTCGAGGCCCGTCGCCGGCGAACCACCGCCGTCGGCGGAGACGGGTGCCTGGAAGGCGTACTGCAGACCACTGCCGTCGCCGGGGTCGGCGAGATGGCGCAGTTGCAGGGACGAGAAGTCGATCCCGCCGGGCGCCTGCGGCACGGGCTGTGTCAGCGCCCGGCTCAGGCCGTCGGCGGCGCCGCCCGCGGTGTCGCTCTCTCCGCACGGGTCGGCCGCCGGCGGTGCTTTGCGCGGAGCGGTCAGCGCGACGGTCGTCAGCTGGGAGCGCATGCCCAGGGCCTGGCCGTCGCACGGTTTGGCGGAGCGGGGGTTGCGGAAGAACTGGTTCTCCTTCCTGGTCTGCTGCAGGCGCTCGTTCTCCGCGGCCTTGCGCTCCTTGATCAGCTGCTTGTGGGCCCCCACCTCCCGGGCCACGGTGGCCTTCTCGGCGTCGGCCTGCGCCTTGGCCCTGTTGATCAGGTCGTTCAGCTCGTCGGCCGAGCCCTTGCCGTCCACGACGGAATAGATGACATCAGTGCCGGCCGGGATCCGGCCGGCGCACTGCTGCTTGCATGGCGACCGGTCGCTGTAGATCACGAAGAGCCGTTCCTCGGGGACCGGTTTGCGCGCGTTCTGGCTCAGAAGGGCCAGGTCCCAGATGAGGATGCGCAGTTCGGAGTGGTTGCCGTCCATACCCGCCGAGGCCTCGTTGGCGTGCGGGACGACGACGAACCTCTCGATCCCGGGGCGTTCGTCCATGCGTAACTGCTCGTACAGCGCCGGGTCGTCCCGTTTCAGCGCGGCGGTCTCCACCACCTCCAGACCCCGGGTGTCCACGTCCTCGAGTCCCGTGATGTCCACGAACCCGATCGCGACGTTCCGCCCCCCGTCGATCCGCTGCCGGTTCTTGCCCCCCTCGAGCTGCGACCGGTGGCCCCACACCGCCTGCCGGTGCACGTACGACCGGTGACCGATCGGATCGCGGTACCAGTCACCGTCGATCCGGGTCATCGACCTGCCGGACGGGGCGGGTTTGCGGTCCTTCCCTGCCGTGAGCTGCTGGGCGTGGCCCGGCGGTTGCGTCCGCGCCCCGGCGGACGCTTCTGCGGTGCCCCCGCCCGTACCCAGCAACAACCCGAGCATCAGCACCGACGCGGCCAGGCTCCGCGGCCCGGTCCGCCCTCCGGTCAATGACATGTGTCGCTCCCCCTGATGGTGTCCGCGCGGCGAGCCGTGTCCGGCCCCGTCGGGAATGGACCTTCCCCCCTGTCGGTCACCCCAATGCCGTTGCTCCACCGGCACGTGGCCGTAAGTAGCCGTTGAGGCCCACGCTCAGGGGGCCTCAACAGGCAGCACCTCGAAGAACGCCGCCACGAGCCGGGCCCGGCAATGGCCGACACGAACGTGGTCACGAGAACCTGCGCCCCGCCCGACGCCGGACCGCCGGACGCCGGACCGCCCGGCCCGCCGCAGGCCCCGTCACGGCCGCCGTGCCTGCGCGTTCACCTCCCGCACCCGTGCCCGCAGCGCCTCCCCGGGCGTCGCCGGCCGTACGTCCGCGGGTGGGCAGTCCCACTCCAGGCCACCGCCCGGCGGCCGCAGTTGCACATACGTGCCGACCTGCCCCATCACGGTCCCGACCCGCCCGTCCCGGACGTCGACGACGTACCCGCCGTCGCCCGGCGGCGCGCTCACTTCTCCAGCCCTTGCAGCACGGCCGCCAGCCGCAGCGCCGTGTCCACGTTGCAGCGCCCCAGGTCGATCAGCGGATACGGCGCCTCGCTCGCCAGCGACACCACGTCCACCCGCAGCGACGGCAACCTCACCGACACCACGTCCAGCCCCGCCCTGAGCTGAGCCACCACCTCCTCGGCCGCCCGCAGCCGCTCGGCCGATCGCACCACCGTCATGCCCTCCGCACCTCCAGTACGCAGTGTTCCGATTCCTCACCCAGCGTGTACAAGTGCTGGCTAGCCTGGGAAGAGACGGCGGCCCAACAACGTGACCTGTTGATCGGGGAGTTGCACCATGCCCGGACCCAAGGACCTCGACCCGTCGACCTCACCACGCGCCCTGCTCGGCGCGGAGCTGCGCCACGCCCGCATAAGGGCCGGTCTCACGCAGGACGAGCTGGGTGAGCCGCTGTTCGTCAGCGGTTCCTACATCGGCCAGATGGAAGCCGGCACGCGCCGCATCCTCCCCGAGCACGCCGCCCGCCTGGACGAGGTCCTGGACACGGACTCCTTCTTCACCCGCAACTGCGAGGTGTCCAACAAGTCGCGCTATCCGGACCACTTCGCCGAGGCGGCGGAGGCGGAAGCGGCGGCGGAGACCATCAAGGAGTACGCGCCGCTGCTCATCCCGGGTCTGCTCCAGACGGAGCCGTACGCGCGGGCGGTGTTCCGCGCCTACCAGCCGACGGCGCCCGAGTCCGTCATCGACGAGCTGGTGGAGGCGAGGCTCGACCGCGCGCGACTGCTGGCCGATCCAACAACGCCGTTGTTGTGGGCGGTCCTCGACGAGGCCGTGCTGCGCAGAGCGGTGGGCGGCCCCGCGGTGATGGCCGAGGCACTGTGCCACGTGACGGACCTGGCCAGGCGGCACCGGATCATCGTGCAGGTACTGCCGTTCACGGCGGGCGCGCACGCGTCGATGGGCGGCGCCGTCAAGCTGATGTCCTTCCCGGACGCACCCCCGCTCGCCTATCTGCAGGGCCCCGGCGCGGGCCAGTTGGAGGACGATCCCGCGGCTGTCGCCCGCCACCAGCTCGCCTACGATCTGGTCAGGGCCAGTGCGCTGTCTCCGAAATCGTCCCTGGCCCTGATCGACTCAGTGGCGGAGGATGACGCGCATGAAGACGAGCAGCCATGAGTACGACCTGACGACGGCCGTCTGGCACAAGTCCAGCTACAGCGGCGGCGACGGCGGCGACTGCCTCGAAGTCGCCACCTGGCGCAAGTCCACCTACAGCGACGGCAGCGGCGGCGACTGCCTCGAAGTCGCGGACGGCCACCCCGGCGTCGTCCCCGTCCGCGACTCCAAGCACCCCGACGGCCCGCACCTGGCCTTCCCCACCGCCGCCTGGACGGCCTTCGTCACCGACCTCAAGCGCGGCTGAGGCAGAAGTCCCGGAGCTCAAGTCCCGAGATTCGAGCGCTCTTCACAGTGATGTGGGTGGTGGGTCCCATTTCAACCCACCCACCCGCCCTGTCGAGTTGACATCGTGCGACCGACTTGCCACGCAGCGTCATCACGCTCTAGCGTTCGTTCCGATAAACGAACAACCCCCGCCAGGTGCTACCAACACCTGCGGGGGTCTGACCACAAGATCGAATGAGGCCTCGATCCATGGCTGACTGCCAGCTTAGTGCTGCCCCGCATCCCCTCGCCAACCCCGGCTACGGCAAGCGACTCGCGCCGGACCAACGCCCTCGCACGGACCACGACTTCGACCACCTCCCGAAGCGGGACCGGCCCCTCGCGGCGTACATCGACAAGCTCGCCGAGAACAGCGACATCTCGGTGAAGACGCTGGCCAAGCACACCACCCACGGCCAGTACGCCACCGCCCGCATCCTGGGCCGCCTCATCGAGGCCGGTCATCTGCGGCGCGGCCTCGAGCTGGTGGAGAGCGAGGCGGGATCGCTCCTGTGGGTGACCCGCACCTGGTGGTCCCGGACCGCGCGCGACGACGCCTGGTGGGCGGCGTTCCAGCGCGGCGACGTGCCGGTGGAGAAGCGCCGGCCGACCCGCTCCCGGGCGTACGTCCTGCTGGCGGCGCTGGGCCGAGAGCAGCCGGTGATGTCGCTGTCGCACGCCGAGTGCGAGGCGCTGGCGCCGCTCGTGGAGGAGTGGTTCGCGCGGGGCTCGGACGCCCGCCGGATCACACAGGCGCTGACGGCCGGCCTGCCGTCGCCGGTGCACGCCCCCGCCGCGCTCGCCCGCCGCCGCCTGATCGACAAGCTGCCGCCGGAGCCCGTCCGCGTACCGCCGCCGATCCGGATTCTCGAATGCGGCGAGTGCGGGGCGCCGGGCCCGTCCGACGCCCTCGTCGACGGGGCCTGCGCCCGCTGCCGTGGCGCGGCCCCGCCCGCACCACCGACTCTCCCCGCCGCCCGCGTCCGCGCCCACGCCGCCGAGGCCCGCGCGGCGGCCGCCCGCCCGCTCGAAACGACAGCGGCGGGGACCCCCGCTCCGACCCCCGTGACCAGCACCGATCCTCAGCGCGCGACACGGGCCCTGCCCCGGCGTTGAATGGATTCATGGGTGTCGAGCGGGGTTCGGGACACCGCAGGCGCCGGACACTCTGCGCAGCGGTCCTGGCTTCCCTGCTGGTGACGACCCATGTCACGGCCGCCGACGCCGCGGTGGCTCCCCCGCCACCGCCCCAGCTGACCGACAAGCAGGTGAACGACGCGGTCGCCCGGCTCGACGGCATGGTCCTCGACGGCATGAAGCGGACCGGCGTGCCGGGCGTGGCCGTGGCGGTCGTCCACGAGGACCGGGTCATCCACATCCGGGGCTTCGGCGAACGGGAGGCCGGCAAGCCCGGAGCCGTCACGCCGGACACGGTGTTCCAGCTCGCGTCGGTGTCGAAGCCGATGGCCTCGACCGTCGTCGCCGGAGCGGTCGGCGACAAGGCGATCACCTGGGACGACCCTGTGGTCGGACACCTCCCCGGCTTCGCGCTCAAGGACCGGTGGGTGACCGAACACGTCACCGTCGCCGACCTGTTCTCGCACCGCAGTGGTCTCCCCGAGCACGCGGGCGATCTGCTCGAGGACCTCGGCTACGACCGCGACTACGTGCTCTCGCGACTACGTCACGAGCCACTGACTCCCTTCCGTGCCTCTTACGCGTACAACAACTTCGGCGTCACGGCCGCCTCCGAGGCCGTGGCGAACGCGAAGAACACGCCCTGGGAGCAACTGTGCGAGGACACGCTCTACGCCCCGGCCGGCATGCACTCCACAAGCTCCCGTTTCGCCGACTACGAGAAGGCGGGCAACAAGGCGGTCATGCACGTCAAGGCGGGCGGCACCTGGGAGCCGAAGTACGTCCGCGACACCGACGTCACGGCCCCCGCCGGCGGAGTCAGCTCAACGGCACGCGACATGACCCGCTGGATGCGCCTGCAACTGGCGGGCGGCAGTCTCGGCGACGACCACATCATCCCCACGGCCCCGCTCAGCCGCACCCACCTCCCCGAGATCGACTCCCATCCCCCCGCCAACCCTGCCGGCCGCACCGGCTTCTACGGCCTCGGGTGGAACGTGGGCTACGACGACCGGGGCAGGCTCCGGCTCGGTCACTCCGGCGCGTTCAACCTCGGCGTCAACACCAACGTCAGCATGCTGCCGAGCGAAGAGCTGGGCATCGTCGTCCTCACCAACGGGGAGCCGGTGGGCCTCGCGGACGCCATCGCCGTCAACTTCTACGACACGGCGCAGTACGGGAAGCCGACGGACGACTGGCTGACCAGGATCGGCAAGGTCTACCAGCAGGAAGAGCGGAAGGCCCGCTCGCCCACCGACTACACCAGGCCGCCGTCCGACACGGCCGAGGCACAGCCCGACGACACGTACACGGGGACCTACCGCAACGACTACTACGGTCCGCTCGCGGTCACCGCCGCGGCCGACGGCAGGCTCACCCTCCAACTGGGCCCGAAGCCACAGCGCTTCCCGCTCACCCACTACGACGGGAACACCTTCAGCTTCACCCCGGTGGGCGAGAACGCGGCCGGCCCGACCGGCGTCACCTTCACCGTCGACTCGGCCGGCAAGGCCTCGAAGGTGCGCGTGGAAAGCCTCGACAAGACCGGCCTCGGCACGTTCACTCGCGAGGAGCGGACGCAAGGGGCGGCATCCCCGCCGTGACCGGGTCGACGGCCGCCGGCTCCCCCGCACTTCCTGCCCCGACACGGCGGTCGACCGTCGCACACGGTCGTCGTGCGCATGCGCCCAGCACGATGCGCCGGCCCTCCCCGAAGAGCCGACGCATCCCGTCGCACCGTCAGCCGGTGGGCTCGAGGACGAAGCGCGGGGCCTCGCAGTCGCCCAACTGCATGCGGGAGCCCGGCCCGCCTGACGGCTGTACGCACTCCGTCCCGCCCGGGCTCACGATGTCCAGCGGCCCCTCGGCAGGGCCTTCGAGGCGCCACTCCGTGGGAGTGTCGTAGAGGCACGGCACGGCGTCCACGAGCGGCGGGTGGATCTGCAGCGGGGCGACACCCAGGCAGCGCTGCTCACTGCCCACCTCGGTGATGCGGACCAGGTCGTCGCCCAGGCCGGTGACGTTCCACTCGGCGCAGTCCCCGAGGACAGCGGGCGCGAAAGGGCCCTCACCCGCCGGGGCCAGGCACTGCCCGGTCCCGACGTCACGGACGATGAAGGTGCCGTCGGGGACAACGGCATGCGCAGGGGCGGCCTGCACCACGACCGCTGCTGCGGACGCGGCGAGGGACAGCAGGGTACGGAAGTGCTTCACAGCGGATTCCTCCGAGGACGGGAACACGACGGGGACCTCAGCGCCGGGGCCGTGGGAGATCCCGGCCGGCAGAGTTGATCTTGACGTTCCGATTGTCGGGAAGCCCGCGTCACGCGCCCGTACGTTCGACGTTCACCCGACCGGCAGGGGCACGCAGGAAGCACACCCGCACCCGGGAGAGCCGGCCGCGGCCGGCCCCCTTCCCACTCCCCAGCCTCCACGGCCGTCCGTGCCGCCCACGAAAACGAGAAGCCCGCGGCCACGCCCGGGCGTAAATTAGGGCCCATGAGCCGACGACGACATTGATCCACCGCAGCGGGTCCAGGAACGGGCTGTCGCGGGCCGCCTCGCGGGTGAGCACCCGGCGTCCCCCGTCCGTTCCTCCGAAGGACCACACGCATGCTCGCCTCTTTGTCGTGCCCGGCCGACCCCCGCGTCCGCAGTCTGTGCCGAAAGCTGTACGCCTACGCGGGACTTGAGGACTTCGTCCTCCTCTATCCGCTCTACGCTCTGCTGTTCGCCGAGAACGGCCTGACCACCGCCGAGATCTCCTCGCTCTTCGCCATCTGGTGCATCGTCGGCCTCGTGGTGGAGGTGCCGTCCGGCGTGTGGGCCGACGTCGTGTCCCGCCGGGCCATGATGGTTGTCGGCCCGTTACTGACGGCCGTCGGTTTCGCCCTGTGGGCTCTGCCGCCCTCGTACCTCACCTACGCCACCGGCTTCACGCTCTGGGCCGTCGGCGGCTCCCTGCGGTCCGGTTCGACGGAAGCCCTCGTGCACGAAGAACTCGAACGGCTCGGCGCCACCGACCGGTACGGGCAGATCATGGGCAGGGCCGCCGCGGTGGGCATGGCGGCAACGGCCGCCGCCACCGCCGCCGCCGCGCCCGCGCTCGCCTTCGGCGGTCACACCCTGGTGTGGGGCGCCAGCGTCGGCACCTGCCTCCTGTGCGCGGCGGTGGGCGCGACACTGCCCGAACACCGCACTGCCGTCCACCGCGAGAAGGCCGAACGACCCGGCCGCATCGCGACGTTGCGCTCCGGCATCACCGAGGTGCGCAGCAGTCGGACCGTCCGGCGGACGATGACCCTCGCCGTCGTGATCACCTCGGTGTGGGGTGTACTGGACGAGTACGTGCCGCTGCTGGCCGCGTCCACCGGCGTCGCGACCGAGACCGTGCCGCTGCTGGTGCTGGTGGTCTGGGTCGGCGTGACGCTCGGCTCGCTGCTGGTGGGGCCCGGCGAGCGGCTCTCCGGGCGCACCGTCGGTGCGATGGTCGCCGCGGCGGCAGTGGCGCTCGCGGCGGGGGCGCTGTCCGGCACGGTCGCCGGATTCGTACTGCTCGGGGCAGCGTTCCTGGTCTTCCAGCTGGCGGACGTGCTGGCCGACGCCCGCCTCCAGGCAGCCATCACAGGACCGAGCCGCGCGACCGTCACGTCGCTGGCCGGACTGGGCACCAACGTCGCCTCGCTGCTGGCCTTCGGCACGTACGCTGCCCTGTCCCCGCACGCCTCGCACGGCACGGTCTTCGCCCTGCTGGCCCTGCCGTACCTGGCGGTGGCCGTCGCACTGGGCCGCCACCGGCCGGCGACGACCCCGCCCCCCGCGATGCAGAAGCAGGGTGAAGGTCGGACCGCGTAAAAGCAGCCGGAAACGCCCGAGGGCGGCACCCCCTGGGAGTGGGGTGCCGCCCTCGGTCAAGGACGGTTGATCAACCTGTCGGTCGATCAGAAGTCCATGTCACCGCCCGGCATGCCGCCACCGGCAGGCGCGGCGGCCTTCTCCGGCTTGTCGGCGATGACGGCCTCGGTGGTGAGGAACAGCGCCGCGATGGAGGCCGCGTTCTGCAGGGCAGAGCGGGTCACCTTCGCGGGGTCGATGATGCCCTCGGCGATCATGTCGACGTACTCACCGGACGCGGCGTTGAGGCCGTGGCCGACGGGCAGGTTGCGCACCTTCTCGACGATGACGCCACCCTCGAGACCACCGTTGACGGCGATCTGCTTGAGCGGAGCCTCGAGCGCGAGCTTCACGGCGTTGGCGCCGGTCGCCTCGTCACCCTGGAGCTCGAGCTTCTCGAAGACCGAGGAGGCCTGGAGCAGGGCCACGCCACCACCGGCGACGATGCCCTCCTCGACGGCCGCCTTCGCGTTGCGAACGGCGTCCTCGATGCGGTGCTTGCGCTCCTTGAGCTCAACCTCGGTCGCGGCGCCGGCCTTGATGACGGCCACGCCGCCGGCCAGCTTCGCGAGGCGCTCCTGGAGCTTCTCACGGTCGTAGTCCGAGTCGCTGTTCTCGATCTCGGCGCGGATCTGGTTGACGCGACCGGCGACCTGCTCGCTGTCACCGGCACCGTCGACGATCGTGGTCTCGTCCTTGGTGATGACGACCTTGCGGGCGCGGCCCAGCAGGTCCAGGCCGGCGTTCTCGAGCTTGAGGCCGACCTCCTCGGAGATGACCGTGCCGCCCGTGAGGATGGCGATGTCGTTCAGCATGGCCTTGCGGCGGTCGCCGAAGCCCGGGGCCTTGACGGCGACGGACTTGAAGGTGCCGCGGATCTTGTTCACGACGAGCGTGGACAGGGCCTCGCCCTCGACGTCCTCGGCGATGATCAGCAGCGGCTTGCCGGACTGCATGACCTTCTCCAGCAGCGGAAGGAGGTCCTTCACGTTGCCGACCTTGGAGTTGACGATCAGGATGTACGGGTCGTCCAGGGACGCCTCCATACGCTCCATGTCGGTGGCGAAGTACGCCGAGATGTAGCCCTTGTCGAAGCGCATACCCTCGGTGAGCTCCAGCTCCAGACCGAAGGTCTGGGACTCCTCGACGGTGATGACGCCTTCCTTGCCGACCTTGTCCATGGCCTCGGCGATGAGCTCGCCGATCTGGGTGTCGGCGGCGGAGATGGAGGCGGTGGAGGCGATCTGCTCCTTGGTCTCCACGTCCTTCGCCTGCTCGAGCAGGGCGCCGGAGACGGCCTCGACGGCCTTCTCGATGCCGCGCTTCAGGGCCATCGGGTTGGCGCCGGCGGCCACGTTGCGCAGACCCTCGCGGACGAGCGCCTGGGCGAGGACGGTCGCGGTGGTCGTACCGTCACCGGCGACGTCGTCCGTCTTCTTGGCGACTTCCTTGACCAGCTCGGCGCCGATCTTCTCGTACGGGTCCTCGAGCTCGATCTCCTTGGCGATGGAAACACCATCGTTGGTGATCGTGGGGGCGCCCCACTTCTTCTCGAGGACGACGTTCCGGCCCTTGGGGCCAAGGGTGACCTTGACGGCGTCGGCGAGCTGGTTCATCCCGCGCTCGAGACCGCGCCGTGCCTCCTCGTCGAACGCGATGATCTTGGCCATGTGAAGTGGTCCTCCCGGACTGGGGTGGATTGCTTCGGATCGCATCCGGTGCCCGCGACGGACGGCCTGCGTACCCTGTGGTTCCTTGCCCCACCAGGTGTGCGGACCTCACCGACCCGATCCAAGTTCTGTCACTCTCACTGGGAGAGTGCTAACGCCAATGATTAGCACTCGACCCCCGAGAGTGCAAGCGGCTTCGAGGATGCGGACACGCGGGCGCGTCCTCGTGCACACGCACGAGGGGCCCGCCTCCCGTGACCGGGTTGCGGGCCCCTCGCGCGTGAGTGCGTCGGTGGCCGATCGCGCCTGGAACAGATCAGACGGCGAGCTTCACCATGTCCGCCTGCGGACCCTTCTGGCCCTGCGAGATCTCGAATTCGACTCGCTGACCTTCTTCAAGGGTGCGGTACCCGTCCATCTGGATCGCGCTGTAGTGGACGAAAACATCCGCACCACCGTCGACCGCGATGAAGCCGTACCCCTTCTCCGCGTTGAACCACTTGACGGTGCCCTGAGCCATGCCTAACTCCCCTATTACTGGCCCTTGCGCAGGACCGCACTTCGCGGACCTGGGTCAGACCTCACCCCAGCAGGAGGGGTGTGCGCCGGAACGCGTCGACCGCGGCTGAATGTATCCGCCCAACTGCCCTCTGCAACAGGTCAATCGGACGAGAAATCTGGGCAGGACCGAACGGCTGATTCATATGAATTCATGTAATTCCGGGGCAAGTCGGGCCCGGCAAATGACGCCTAAGAGGCAATTCGATCGCACAGTTTGGCCGCATTCTTGCGGAACTTGAAGGCATTCTCGAGCGGCCGGCGGAGGGGGCTTCCCAGACTCTATCGCGCTCAACCATGCAGAATTGCCCCCTCCGCTTCTCTCGCGGAGGGGGCAATTTCTGTAACTGCGGGTAAATCTCTGGGGATGGATCAGTCGCCCGCCCCCATATCGCGTCAGCCGCCGGCGACCGCAGGAATGATCGACACGCCCGCGCCGTCCGGCGTGGCCGTCTCCAGCCCCTGCTCGAAACGGACGTCGTCGTCGTTCACGTAGACGTTGACGAAGCGGCGCAGCTTGCCCTGGTCGTCCAGGACGCGGGCCGCGATGCCGGTGTGGTTCTTCTCCAGGTCCGCGATGACCTCGGCGAGGGTCGCACCCTCCGCCGGGACCTCGGCCTGGCCGCCCGTGTACGTACGGAGAATGGTGGGGATGCGGACGTTGACACTCATGTTCGTCACCTCTCGGCGGAGTACGGCGGGTTGCGGATTCAGTGAGCGGCCAGGCCCGCGTCGCGGAACGCGTCCAGGCTCGGGCGGATGACGGCGGTCGCCTGCGAGGTCTCCGCGACCGCGTCGAGGGTCTTGAGGCCGTCACCGGTGTTGAGGACGACGGTGGTGAGCGCCGGGTCGAGGACGCCCGCCTCGATCAACTTCTTCGTCACGCCCACGGTCACGCCACCCGCCGTCTCGGCGAAGATGCCCTCGGTGCGGGCCAGCAGCTTGATGGCGTCGACGACCTGCTCGTCGTTGACGTCCTCGACCGCGCCGCCCGTGCGGCGCGCGATGTCCAGCACGTACGGCCCGTCGGCCGGGTTGCCGATGGCGAGCGACTTGGCGATGGTGTTCGGCTTCTGCGGGCGCACGACGTCGTGCCCGGCCTTGAAGGCCGTGGAGACCGGCGAGCAGCCCTCGGCCTGGGCACCGAAGATCTTGTACGGCTTGTCCTCGACGAGCCCGAGCTTGATGAGCTCCTGAAGGCCCTTGTCGATCTTCGTCAGCTGCGAGCCGGACGCGATCGGGACGACGAGCTGGTCGGGCAGCCGCCAGCCGAGCTGCTCACAGATCTCGTACGCGAGGGTCTTGGAGCCCTCCGCGTAGTACGGGCGCAGGTTGACGTTGACGAAGCCCCAGCCCTCGCCCAGCGGGTCGCCGATGAGCTCCGAGCAGAAGCGGTTCACGTCGTCGTAGTTGCCCTCGATACCGACGAGTTCGCCGCCGTACACCGCGGCCATGACGACCTTGCCCTGCTCGAGGTCGTGCGGGATGAACACGCAGGAGCGGAAGCCGGCCCGCGCGGCGGCGGCTCCGACCGCGCCGGCGAGGTTGCCGGTGGAGGAGCAGGACAGGGTGGTGAAGCCGAAGGCACGAGCGGCCTCGATGGCTTGGGCGACGACGCGGTCCTTGAAGGAGTGCGTCGGGTTGCCGGAGTCGTCCTTGATGAACAGACCGCCGGTGACGCCCAGTTCGCGCGCGAGGTTGTCGGCCTTGACGAGCTTGGTCCAGCCCGGGTTCAGGTTGGGCTTGTCGGCCACGTCGGCGGGGACGGGCAGCAGGGGGGCGTAGCGCCAGATGTTGGCGGGGCCCGCCTCGATCTGTGCGCGGAGCTTCTCGACGTCGCCGCTCGGCAGGTCGTAGGCGACTTCGAGCGGCCCGAAACACTCGGCGCAGGCGAAGATGGGGCCGAGTTCGAAGCGCTGTCCGCACTCGCGGCACGACAGTGCGGCGGCGGGTCCGAGATCCACGGGCGTGGTGGCGGGGGTGCTTGCGACAGTCTGCGCAGCCATGATGGCGAGGCCCTTTCTCCTCATCTTCCTCGTGACGCATTTCGCCACAAGACGGAATTGGCACCTTCCCCACCGTGACCTCGCGGTCGGCGGGAGGGTTGCCGGGGCTTCAACGGGCCGTTCCCTCTGCCCCTCTGGATGAGCGGTATGGCACCGGACGTGCGGTCCGGGCGTTTGTGTGCGTGCACCCCCGAGATGCGAGGGTCCTTCGCGTTGCTCAAGACTGTAACCGAACCCTCGGACGGTTGAGATAGTCGTCCGACCCGCGAGATGGATCACACGACCTACTGTCAAGGGAGACGCGACGTGCTCGATGAGGTGGCGCGCTGGTTGAGCCGGCGCTCCTGGTCCGCATCCGACCGCTCGCTCGACCGGCTGATATCCGCCAAGGTCAGGCAGGGGTCGACGGTCAGTGTGGTGCTGCCGGCGCTGAACGAGGAAGCGACGGTCGGAGACATCGTGCGGATCATCCGCCGGGAGCTCATGGAGGCCGTCCCGCTCGTCGACGAGCTGGTGGTGATCGACTCGGCCTCGAGCGACCGCACGTCCGAGGTGGCCGCCGCGGCAGGTGCCCGGGTGGTGCACCGGGACTCGATCCTGCCGGGCCTGCCCGCGGTGGCCGGCAAGGGAGAGGTGCTGTGGCGGTCACTCATGGTGACGAGCGGCGACATCGTCTGCTTCGTCGACGCGGATCTGCGCGACTTCTCCCCCGACTTCGTCTCGGGCATCGTCGGCCCGCTGCTGACGGAGCCCGAGGTCCAGTTCGTCAAGGCGATGTACGACCGCCCGCTGGGCGGGGGCGCCGCGCCCGGGCCCGACGGGACACCGGCCCAGGGCGGCCGGGTGACCGAGCTGGTGGCCCGCCCGCTGCTGAATCTGCACTGGCCGCAGCTCGCCGGCTTCGTCCAGCCGCTGGGCGGCGAGTACGCGGCACGGCGCTCCCTGCTGGAGCGACTGCACTTCCCCGTCGGCTACGGCGTGGAGCTCGGCCTGCTGGTCGACTCGCTGAACCTGGTCGGCCTGGACGCTCTCGCGCAGGTCGACGTCGGCACCCGCAAGCACCGCCACCAGGACGGGCAGGCGCTCGGCAGAATGGCCGCGACGATCTACCGCACCGCCCAACTGCGCTTGTCCCGGCCCCACTTGGTGCGTCCGTCGATCACCCAGTTCGAGCGGGTCGACGGCGGCTTCGCACCGCGGACCTACCGGGTGGACACCGAGGAGCGTCCGCCGATGCTCGAGATCGGTGAGTACGCGGCGCGTCGCGCGGCATAACCAGGAACCGCCGGTCATTTTGCATACATTTCCGGCGTATGGGACTCATCGGATTTCTTGCACCGGCGCGCGGCAGGCACCGCAGGGCCACGCCCTCTGTCGGCCGCGAGCGGCTGACCCGACTCATCGGCACGCTGGCGGTCACCGCCGCCGCGGCCCTCGGCCCGGCCGCCGCGGCGACGGCACTGGCGGCGCCCGCGGCCCCCGCGACGGCGGCCCCGGCGGAGCAGGACACGCCCCGCGTGCACCAGGTGGAGATGGCCCGCACCGGCGGCACGGCGGAACAGCTGTGGCTGCTCGGCGGCGTCGCGCTGAGCCTCACCGCGGCCGGCATCGTCGCGGTGGCGGCCACCCGCGGCCGCCGCCGCCGCGACCACTGACCTCACGCCCTGGCCCGGCCCGTCCAAGGAGGCACATATGCACCGGACGCAGACCACCCGCACCGGGCCGGGCCCGAGCGTGGCCCGGCCCGCGACCCGCCCGGAACCGCACGTTTGAGGCCCGGCGGTACGGGCTAGGTTTCGGCACATGGTCTCCGACGCAGCACAGATCCTCGTCGCGTCCAACCGCGGCCCTGTCTCGTACACGCTGACCGAGGACGGCGGGCTCGACGCCCGCCGCGGCGGCGGAGGGCTCGTCTCCGGCCTGTCCGCCATCGGCTCCGACGCACAGTCGCTGTGGGTGTGTTCGGCGCTGAGCGACGGCGACCGGCAGGCGGTACGGCGCGGGGTGGGAGAACCCGGTGTGCGGATGCTCGACATCGACGCGGCCGTCCACGCCGACGCGTACAACGGCATCGCGAACTCCGTGCTGTGGTTCGTCCACCACATGCTGTACCAGACGCCGCTGCAGCCGGTCTTCGACCAGGACTTCAGGCGGCAGTGGAGCGCGTACCGGCTGTGCAACCGGGCGTTCGCCGAGGCCATCGCCGCGGAAGCCGCCGACGACGCGGTGGTCCTTGTGCAGGACTACCACCTGGCCCTGGTGCCCGGCATGGTCCGCGAACTCCGCCCCGACCTGCGGATCGGACACTTCTCGCACACCCCGTGGGCGCCGCCCGAGTACTTCGGGTTGCTGCCGGACGACATCGCGGAGGAGTTGCTGCTGGGGATGCTGGGCGCGGACCGGCTCGGGTTCCTCACCAGGCGCTGGATGCGCTCGTTCCAGAGCTGCGCCGCCTCCGTGCTGTCCCAGTACGACGGGGTGTCGCTGTGGCCCAAGGACCAGGAGCCGGCCTTCGAGTACCGGATGCCCGGCCACGGCCGCAGGCACACCCGGCTCGGGGTGCACGGCCTCGGAGCCGACGCCGACTTCCTGCGCGAACGCGCCGGCCGGCCGGACGTCGACGAGCGCATGGCCGCACTGCGTGAGCAGGTCGGAGAGGGCCGCAGGACGATCGTGCGGGTCGACCGCACCGAGTTGTCCAAGAACATCGTCCGGGGGCTGCTGGCCTACCGGGAGCTGCTGGAACAGCACCCCGAGTGGCGCGAGCGGGTCGTGCACATCGCGCTCGCCTATCCCTCGCGCCAGGATCTCGCGGTCTACCGCGACTACACGGCCGAGGTCTCCCGGCTGGCCGACGAGATCAACGCCCAGTACGGCACGGACGGCTGGACGCCGGTCGTCGTGCACGTCAAGGACGACTTCGCCCGGTCGCTGGCCGCGTACCGGATGGCCGACGTGGCCCTGGTGAACCCCATCAGGGACGGGATGAACCTGGTGGCCAAGGAGGTC
>NZ_JBEXRZ010000022.1:0-52297 GCF_040613325.1 Streptomyces sp. NPDC006283
GGGGGCCGTCTCGTGGGCGCTCAGGCGCTGGCCCGGCCGGGCGTTTCACGTGGAACCAGGCATCAGGCCCAGGTCATGAGCCGCTTCGGGTTCTCCAGGATCGCCGCGACGTCCGCGAGGACCTTGGAGCCGAGCTCGCCGTCGACCAGGCGGTGATCGAAGGAGAGCGCCAGCGTGGTGACCTGCCGGGGCTTGACCTTGCCCTTGTGGACCCAGGGCTGGAGCTTGATCGCGCCGACCGCGAGGATCGCCGACTCGCCGGGGTTGAGGATCGGCGTGCCGGTGTCCACGCCGAAGACGCCGACATTGGTGATGGTCACCGTGCCGCCCTGCATCGCCGCCGGGGTGGTCTTGCCCTCCCTGGCCGTCGCGACCAGCTCGCCGAGGGATTCGGCCAGCTGCGGAAGGGTCTTGTCGTGCGCATCCTTGATGTTCGGGACGATCAGACCGCGCGGCGTGGCTGCCGCGATGCCCAGGTTGACGTAGTGCTTCTGAACGATCTCCTGGCCGGCCTCGTCCCAGGAGGCGTTGATCTCCGGGTTCCGCTTGATCGCGACCAGCAGGGCCTTGGCGATCAGCAGCAGCGGGTTGACCCGCAGCCCCGCCATGTCCTTGTCGGCCTTGAGCTCGTCCACGAGCTTCATCGTCCGCGTCACGTCGATCGTCACGAACTCCGTGACGTGCGGCGCGGTGAAGGCGCTGCCGACCATGGCGGCGGCGGTGGCCTTCCGTACGCCCTTGACGGGGACACGGGTCTCGCGGGCGCCGGTCGCGAGCGGTGCGGAGACCTGCTCCGGCGCGGCGGCGGGCTGGGGCACGACGGGGGCGGCGGGGGCGGCGGCCGGCGCCGGGGCGGCTGCCGCGTGGACGTCCTCGCGGGTGATGACGCCGTCGGGGCCGGTCGGGGTGACCGTCGCCAGGTCGATGCCGAGGTCCTTGGCGAGCTTGCGCACCGGCGGCTTGGCGAGCGGACGCGGCGCCGTCGGCGCGCCGTGGCCGTTCATCTCCGCCTGGATGGCGGAGGTCACCGGGGTCTGCTCGAGGGCACCGGTCTGCTTGCGCGGCCGGCGCTTGGTCGACGACTCGGCGACGCCGTAGCCGACGAGCACGGGCTGACGGCCCTGCGGCTTGGCCTCCTCGGCCTCGGTGGCGGTCTCGGTGGCGGCCTCCGCGACGGGGGACGCCTCGGTCTGCGCGGCCGGGACCGCGGCGGCCGCTGCCGGGGCTGCCTCACCGCTGCCGGGTGCCACGTCGACCGTGATGATCGACGTGCCGACGTCGACGGTGGTGCCTTCGGCGAAGCGCAGCTCGTGCACCACGCCGTCGTACGGGATCGGCAGCTCGACGGCCGCCTTGGCCGTCTCGACCTCGCACACGACCTGGCCGTCGGTGACGGTGTCGCCGGGCTGGACATACCACTTGAGGATCTCGGCCTCGGTGAGCCCCTCGCCCACGTCGGGCATCTTGAACTCGCGGAAGCGGAGCGAAGTGTCTTGCGTCATGGTCACGGCACTCCTCAGTACGCGAGCGAGCGGTCGACGGCGTCCAGCACCCGGTCGAGACCCGGGAGGTACTCCTCCTCGAGCCGCGCCGGCGGATAGGGGGCGTGGAAGCCGCCGACCCGCAGGATGGGCGCCTCCAGCTGGTAGAAGCACCGCTCGGTGATGCGAGCGGCGATCTCCGCGCCGGAGCCGTAGAAGACCGGGGCCTCGTGGACGACGACCAGGCGGCCGGTCTTCTCCACGGAGGTCTGGATGGTGTCGAAGTCGATCGGGGACATCGAGCGCAGGTCGAGGACCTCCACCGACTTGCCCTCCTCGGCGGCCGCGGCCGCCGCCTCGAGGCAGACCTTCACCATCGGGCCGTAGGCGGCCAGCGTGATGTCGGAGCCGGAGCGGGCGACGCGTGCGGCGTGCAGCGGCCCGGGGATCGCCTCGGTGTCGACCTCGCTCTTGTCCCAGTAGCGGCGCTTGGGCTCGAAGAAGATCACCGGGTCGTCGCTCTGGATCGCCTGCTGCAGCATCCAGTAGGCGTCCGCGGAGTTCGACGGGGAGACCACCTTGAGGCCCGCGACGTGCGCGAAGAGCGCCTCGGGGGACTCGGAGTGGTGCTCGACCGCACCGATGCCGCCGCCGTAGGGGATGCGCACGACGACCGGCAGCTTGATCTTGCCGAGCGCGCGGGCGTGCATCTTCGCGAGCTGGGTGACGATCTGGTCGTACGCGGGGAAGACGAAGCCGTCGAACTGGATCTCGACGACCGGGCGGTAGCCGCGCAGCGCGAGACCGATCGCGGTGCCGACGATGCCCGACTCCGCGAGCGGGGTGTCGATGACCCTGTCCTCGCCGAAGTCCTTCTGGAGTCCGTCGGTGATCCGGAAGACGCCGCCGAGCTTGCCGACGTCCTCACCCATGATCAGGACCTTGGGGTCGGTCTCGAGGGCCTTGCGCAGCGACTCGTTGAGCGCCTTCGCGAGGGGGAGCTTGGTGACTGCCATGACTAGTTGCCCTCCTCGGCGAACGACGCCTGGTAGGCGGCGAACTGGGCGCGTTCTTCGTCGACGAGCGCGTGCCCGTCCGCGTAGATGTTGTCGAACATCGCCATGTCGTCGGGGTCGGGCATGGCCCGGACCGCCTCGCGCACCCGCTTGGCGAGCACGTCGCTCTCCTCGTCGAGAGAGGTGAAGAAGGCCTCGTCGGCGAGGCCCTCGCGCTCGAGGTACGTACGCAGCCGCAGAATCGGGTCCTTGGCCTCCCAGGCCGCCCGCTCGTCGTCGTGCCGGTACTTGGTGGGGTCGTCCGAGGTGGTGTGCGCACCCATCCGGTACGTGAAGGCCTCGACGAGCGTGGGGCCCTCGCCGCGGCGGGCCCGCTCCAGCGCGGAACGGGTCACGGCGAGGCAGGCGAGGACGTCGTTGCCGTCGACGCGGACACCGGGGAAGCCGAAGCCCTGCGCGCGCTGGTACAGCGGTACGCGGGTCTGGCGCTCGGTGGGCTCGGAGATGGCCCACTGGTTGTTCTGGCAGAAGAACACGACCGGGGCGTTGTAGACCGCGGAGAACGTGAACGACTCGGCGACGTCGCCCTGGCTGGACGCGCCGTCACCGAAGTACGCGATCACGGCCGAGTCGGCGCCGTCCTTGGCCACGCCCATCGCGTAGCCGGTGGCGTGCAGCGTCTGCGAGCCGATGACGATCGTGTACAGGTGGAAGTTGTTCGTGGTCGGGTCCCAGCCGCCGTGGTTCACGCCGCGGAACATGCCCAGCAGATTCGTCGGGTCGACCCCGCGGCACCAGGCGACGCCGTGCTCGCGGTAGGTCGGGAAGACGTAGTCGTCGTCGCGCAGGGCGCGTCCCGAGCCGATCTGTGCGGCCTCCTGGCCCAGCAGCGACGCCCACAGGCCCAGTTCGCCCTGGCGCTGCAGGGCGGTGGCCTCGGCGTCGAAGCGGCGGGTCAGGACCATGTCCCGGTACAGGCCCCGCAGCTCGTCGGCGCTCAGGTCGATGTCGTACTCGGGGTGCTGGACGCGCTCGCCCTCGGGCGTCAGCAGCTGTACGAGCTGAGGCTCGGAATTCTGTGGCTTCTTGGCGGCGCTGGCGCGCTTGCTGACGCGTCGCGGTTTACGCGCGGCAGCAGTGCTCTCCACGGTCACGTGCGTGCTCCTCCGTCGGTCCGGCCCCCGGGGTCCGCCGGAAAGCCAGTGCGGCTCGCCCACGTCCGTGCCCGCGCACGGGGTGTGTGCGACACGGCAGGAAGTCAGGCGTGACAGGTGCCCCGGCGAACGTCCTGTCACAGGCACGTTACCCAGTGGGAAGCATTACTGCGAAACCCCATTTGACCTGCGATTTTGCTTGGATTTCCAAGTAAATCGGGAAACTGGGGAACAACCACTGGTCACAGCCCTGCAGGCCGCCGGAACACGGGCACGTTATCCCGGGCACCCCGGGCACGGGAAGAGTCAATATGTGAGACTGCCCCCGTGCCTGAAAAGGGAAAAATCACTGTATTCCTGCTTGACGACCACGAAGTCGTGCGGCGCGGCGTTCATGAACTACTGGCCGCCGAGGACGACATCGAGGTCGTCGGGGAGGCGGCCACGGCCGCAGATGCCCTGGTCAGGATCGCCGCAGTCGACCCCGATGTCGCAATCCTCGACGTCAGGCTGCCGGACGGGAGCGGCGTCGAGGTGTGCCGTGAGGTCCGTTCGCGGAACGAGAACATCAAGTGCCTGATGCTGACTTCCTTCGCGGACGACGAGGCGCTCTTCGACGCGATCATGGCGGGAGCCTCCGGATACGTGCTGAAGGCGATCCGCGGCAACGAGCTGCTGGCGGCGGTGCGGGACGTCGCGGCGGGCAGGTCGCTGCTCGACCCGGTGGCGACCGCCCGCGTCCTGGAGCGGCTGCGGGAGGGCGGGAAGGCGCCGACCGGTGACGACAGGCTGGCGAAACTCACCGACCAGGAGCGCAGAATTCTGGATCTCATCGGGGAGGGGCTCACCAACCGGGTCATCGGCGAGCGTCTCCATCTCGCCGAGAAGACGATCAAGAACTATGTCTCCAGCCTGCTCGCCAAGCTGGGAATGGAGCGCCGCTCGCAGGCGGCGGCCTACGTGGCCAGAATCCAGGCGGAGCGTCAGCAGAGCTGAATCCGGGCACGTCAGGGCGCAACCCTTCACTCTTTCGGGCTATTAGGCACACGGACGGTTCCGGGACTTTGGTCCCCGCCCGTTCGGGGCAGGCGGCCCTAGTCGGCGGAGCCGGCGGTGCGGAAGGTGGACGTCATGTCCACAGACGAACTGCGCGCCGTCGAACTGCTGGGCCGCATCCCGTACGGCCGTCTGGCCATGAGCATGCGGGCCATGCCCTTCGTGGTGCCGGCGCGGCACATCGTGGTGGACGGCCGCGTCGTGCTCCGTCTGCACGCCGCCTTCGACTACCACCGGGCGTGCTGCGGCAGCGTGGTGGCGTACGGTGCCGACAACCTCAACTCGGGCTCCGCGGCGCTCTGGTCCGTGCAGTTCACGGGGACCGCCGAGACGGTCCGGCCGTCGGCGACGGAGCTGCAGCGCTTCGGGCGACAGCCACACCGCATCGACGGCCAGGAATTCAGGCCGGTCTACCTGTGCATCGAGCCGCACTTCGTCACCGTGCACACCGTGGATCACCTCGAGGAGCATCGGTCACGCCACACTGCGTGACGAGGCGCCACGCCCGGCAACTATCATCTGCAGGGTGTTGCGCTCATCTGTTACCGCTCCACCTCTCGACGCGCTGCTGCGCCGTTACGAGAACCCGGGCGAGCCGCTCTCCTGCAAGCCCGTCACCCAGGGGCTCCTCAACCGCGGCTACCGCCTCGCGACCACGCGCGGGGCCTACTTCCTGAAGCACCACCTCGACGGGGACCACGACGCCATCGCCCGCCAGCACCGCGCCACGCAGCGGCTCCAGGCACTGGGCGTTCCGGTCGCCCCGCCCCTGGAAGACTCCGGCGGCGAGACCGTCGCCGTCATCGGCGGCCGCTGCTACGCCCTGCACCCGTGGATCGACGGCCGGCACCGCAACGGCTCCCAGCTCAGCACGGCCCAGTCGCGGCGGCTCGGCTCCCTCCTGGGCCTCGTCCACACCTGCCTGGCGCAGGTCATGGAACCGCATGCGGCCCGCTCCGCCGAGCACGGGAGCGCCGACCCCGAAAAGACCTTCGCGCTCATCGACGAGCTGCTGGAGAAGGCCCGCTCGAGCCGCCCCCGGGACTCGTTCGACACCCTCGCGGAGCACCGGCTGCTGCAGCGGCGCATTCTCCTGGAGCGGCATGCCGGCCGCAGGCCGCCGCCGGGGCGGGCGGGCGGCTGGGTGCACGGCGACTTCCACCCGCTGAACCTGCTCTACCGGGGTGCCGAGCCCGCCGCCATCGTCGACTGGGACCGGCTCGGTGTACAGCCGCGGGCGGAGGAAGCCGTCCGGGCCGCGGCGATCTTCTTCGTCCTGCCCGCGGGGCAGCTGGAGCTGACGAAGGTGCGGGCGTACGCACGGGCCTACCGCCGCGCCGCCGGCGCCGACGCGGCCGAGCTCCGGGCGGCAGTGCACCGGGTGTGGTGGGAGCGGCTCAACGACTTCTGGATACTGCGCTGGCGCTACCAGCTGGACGACCGAAGGGCCGACCCGCAGTTCCCTGCGGCGTCGGCCCTGGCGGTCTGGTGGACCGAGGAGTACGAAGCGGTGTGCGAGGCGTTCGCGGGGTGAGGCGAGGCGGCTGCCAGGGCAGCCGCCGCGTCACTCGCCGTCGTTGCCTCCCGGGTCGCCACCCCCGCCTTCGGTGGCACCACCGGTCGCGGTCGGCGGGTCCGAGGGCTCGCTCGGCGTGTCCGAGGGTTCGCTCGGCGTGTCCGAGGGCTCGCCCGTCGGACCGGACGGGGTCGGGTCGTCCGTCGGCGTCTGCGGAGTACTCGGCGTGAACGACGGAAGGTCCGACGGCGTCCAGGACGGCTGCTGGTTGCCGCCGGTCGACGTGTCCGGCTCGTCCGTCGGCTCGGTCTCCTCTTCGGTCGACGTCGGGGTCTCCTCGGGCGTCGTGCTCGGCGACTCGGAGACCGTCTTGCCGTCGTTCGGGCTGGTACCGCCCGGGTCGTTGGCCCTGTCGAGCGCGAAGGCGATGCCCGCGGCGACCGCGACCACGGCGAGCGCGGCGAGCAGCCACACCTTGCCCCTGCCGCGCTTGCCGCCGCCGTGGTGGCCGTTGCCGTAACCGCCGTCGTAGCCGCCGTCGTTCGGGTTCATCGGCGGAAGGATCGGGCCCTGCGAGGTCTCGCCGTGCACGGGGTGCATCGTCGAGGTCGGTGCCGTGCCGCCCATCGCGGGGGCGCCGGCGCCCTCGTAGAGCTGGACGGGACCCGTGTTCCAGGTGCCGCTGTGGCTGCCCTGCTGCTGGAGCATCTGCAGCGCGTACTGCACCAGCCCGCGCATCTCCTCCGCGCTCTGGAACCGGTCGTCCGGGTCCTTCGCGAGGGAGCGCATGACCAGCCCGTCGAGCTCCGGCGGAACCACGTCCGAGACCTCGGACGGCGGCACCGGGATGTCCTGGACGTGCTGGTAGACGACGGAGAGCGGGGTCTCGCCGGTGAACGGCGGGCGCAGCGCCAGCAGTTCGTAGAGCAGGCAGCCCGTCGCGTACAGGTCCGAGCGGTGGTCGACGGCCTTGCCCAGGGCCTGCTCCGGGGAGAGGTACTGGGGCGTACCCATGACCATGCCGGTCTGGGTCATCGTCGACTGCGCGCCGTGCAGTGCCCGCGCGATGCCGAAGTCCATCACCTTGACCGCGCCGGAGTTGGTGATGATCACGTTGGCGGGCTTGATGTCGCGGTGCACGATGCCGTGCTGGTGCGAGTAGGCGAGGGCCTCGAGGACGCCCGAGACGATGATCAGGGCCTGCTCGGGCGGCGGTGCCTCCGCGTTGACGAGCAGATCGCGGATCGTGCGTCCCTCGACCAGCTCCATCACGATGTAGGGGACGGTCTGGCTGCCGACGACGTCCTCACCGGAGTCGTAGACGGCGACCACCGCATGGTGGTTGAGGCCGGCCACCGACTGGGCCTCGCGGGTGAAACGGGCCTTGGAGACCGGATCCTCGGCCAGGTCGGCGCGCAGCAGCTTGACGGCGACGGTACGGCCGAGCCGTACGTCCTCCGCCGCGAACACTTCCGCCATGCCGCCGCGTCCGAGACGGTGCGTCAGGCGGTAGCGGCCGTCGCCGACCAGCCCGCCGGCACCGAAGGCGTCCGCCGAATCCGGCACTCCGCTGCCGTCTGCTTCGGGTTCGGGTGCCATCAGTCCTCGCCGTCGTATCTGTCCGCGTGCGTACTGTGCGTGCGGGTCGCCATTTCTCAGGGTGCTGTGCCACGTCACGCTACAGCCTTGGCGCAGCAGGCCGGTTTCGAGAGAGACCGGCAATCAAACCCGCTGGGCCGGGAGCCGTGCAAATTCCATGCTGTTCCTGTAACGCTTACGAGACGCTTGTTGTGCGTACGGTCACGGAACGGGCACCTGGCTTGACGTGTCGGACCCCTGGGGCAGACTTGCCCCGTAATACGGGATCACGGTCCAGGTTTCTCGGTCCTCGAGACACGGATCTCCAAGAACGCGAACCATCGCGGGCCGGGCCGTCGGGCCACCGCGCCAAGGGGGATGCACAGTCATGAGCCAGGACGGCGCTCAGGGCCGCTATGCGGGTGGTTCCGTGGCGGGCGGGCGGTATCAGCTTCGCGATCTGCTCGGCGAAGGCGGCATGGCCTCCGTCTACCTGGCCTACGACTCGGCTCTCGACCGCCAGGTCGCCATCAAGACGCTCCACACGGAGCTGGGGCGCGAGCAGTCCTTCCGCGAGCGGTTCCGGCGCGAGGCCCAGGCCGTCGCCAAGCTGTCCCACACCAACATCGTGTCGGTCTTCGACACCGGCGAGGACGAGCTCGACGGCGCGCTGATGCCGTACATCGTCATGGAGTACGTCGAGGGACAGCCCTTGGGCTCGGTCCTGGCCGCGGACATCCAGCAGTACGGCGCGATGCCCGCCGACAAGGCGCTCAAGGTCACGGCCGACGTGCTCGCCGCGCTGGAGACCAGCCACGAGATGGGTCTGGTGCACCGGGACATCAAGCCCGGCAACGTGATGATGACCAAGCGCGGCGTCGTCAAGGTGATGGACTTCGGCATCGCCCGCGCCATGCAGTCGGGCGTCACGTCGATGACGCAGACCGGCATGGTCGTCGGCACCCCGCAGTACCTCTCGCCCGAGCAGGCGCTGGGGCGCGGCGTGGACGCCCGCTCCGACCTGTACTCGGTCGGCATCATGCTCTTCCAGCTGCTGACCGGACGGCTGCCGTTCGACGCCGACTCGCCGCTGGCGATCGCGTACGCGCACGTGCAGGAGGAGCCGGTCGCGCCGTCCACGATCAACCGCTCCGTCACCCCTGCGATGGACGCACTCGTGGCGCGGGCGCTGAAGAAGAACCCGAACGAGCGCTTCCCGAGCGCGGCGGCCATGCGCGACGAGTGCGCGCGGGTCGCCGGCGCCGGACAGACCGGTGCGCCGGTGATCATCAGTGGTGCGCCGGCGAACAGCGGCGCGGGCGTCGGTTCCGCCGTGTTCCCGCCTCTGGACCAGTCGGCCCCGGCGCCGCAGAGCGGCGTCCAGACGCCGTACCAGCCCGGCCCGTACGGCCCGCCCACCCCCTCGCCGACCCCGGCCCCGGCGCCCCACTACGGCTACCCGACGCCGGCCCCGGCGTACCAGGCCCCGGCTCCGCACGCCTCGACCCCGCCCCCGTACACGATCTCGCCGCAGCAGGCACCCCAATCCGGCGGCAGCGGCGGCAAGCGGAACATGCCGGTGATCGTCGGCGCCATCGCGGTCGCGCTGCTGGCCGTCGGCGGCCTGGTCACGGCTATCGCGATGAACGGGGACGGCGACCCGGGCAAGGAGGCCGGCGGCGACCCGACCGCGAGCGAGTCGCAGAAGGCGGGCTACAAGGGCCCGGAGCGCGAGCGGACGATCGACAAGACGAAGTGCTCGGACGCCCCGGACAGTTACAACGACCCGTCGAAGGTCGACGCGCCGGACTTCGTCAACAAGGACATCCTCTCGGTCAAGGAGTGCGCGCAGGCCGCGGGCTGGAAGATCGACGAGAAGGCGAAGCCGAACTCCATGTGGGGTGAGGGCGTCGTGATCTCGCAGTTCCCGCTTGCCGGCACGGAGGTGGACCCGGACAGCGCCACCTTCACCCTCGAGGTCTCCAACGGCTATCCGGAGTAGTCCGCCCGGAGCGTCTGTCACAGCGCCCTGAGACACAAACGGCCCGGTACACGCCCTGCGTGCCGGGCCGTCGTGGTACCGGGGGCCGGACGGCGTGATGCCCGAGATGCCGGAGACATACCCTCATGTGACGCTGAGTCCGGTATCTCGGTGACGACGACTCGGCACGAGAGGGGTCATACGGTGACTCCAAGGCTGCGCACTCGCTGCGCGTTCACCGTTGCTTCGCTGCTGCTGCTGCCCGCACCACTCGCCCACACCGAGGCGCAGGCGGCGCCGAAGCCGTCCCCGAAGCCCTCGGCCTCCGCCTCGTTCGCCGGAAGACTGGCCGGTGAAGGGCGGCAACGGCCGGGGCGCGTACCGGCCCCCGACAAGAGCGTGAGCTCCTCGGCGACTCCCGGCCGTACGCCCGCCGCTGCGGTCTCCCACGGCGCTTCGAAGTCCGCCGCACCGTTCCCGCCGACTCGGGGCGAGCGCTCTCGTCCAGGAGAGCGCGAGGAGGACGCCCCTCCTGGGGAGGAGGAGGTACCCGAGACGGATCTGCCCGCCAAGGCGTGGGACCGGTGGGCACCGACGCCGGGCCGAAGCGACCCCGCCGCCGCCCGTCACCAGGCGCCTCGGTCCGCTCCGGCCCCGGTCGCCCAGCAGATCTCTCCCCTGTCGCTGGGCGTCGGCATGGCTCTGATGGGGCTCGGAATCGGCTTTCTCGGGGTGCGGCTGCGGCGGCGCTGAGCCGGGCATCCGTCGCGAGATGTACGCGCCGGGTCCTTCCAGGGAAGGTTGCCCTGGCGGACATACTCGGTATACATACTGAGTCTCCCGTGGACCGCAGGAGCCCGCCCCGTGACGAACTGGCCATCAAGCTGGCGATGGCGGTTGGCGCACCCGGCGTGGACATCCGGGCCGTCATCCAGTCGCAGCGCCACCACACGGTGAACGCCATGCAGGACTACACCCGCCTCAAGGCACAGGCGCTCGCCGCCATCGAGAGCGGAGGCTCCCAGGAGCGGGACGACGTGGCCTGGCTGCTCGTGCTGGAGCAGCTGATCTTCCAGACCGAGGCCGAGGCGCGCTGGCTCGACCACTGCGAGGCCCGGCTCATCAGGCTCTCCGCTACGGCCGGGCGGGGAGCCGGCGCCGGCACGGCCGCATCAACTGCCCCGCCGACGGCTCACGCCGTCGCACAGGGGCCGCAGGCGCCCGCGGCCCGCGCCCGCCCCGCACGACCGGACCACGACACCGCGACCTGACCTGGGTGCGGCAGCGCCCCCGCCTCTCGCCCTGCCCCGCCTCTCGTACCGCCCCGGCTGCCACCGAACAGGCAGCGCCCACAGCCGTACCGGCCCCGGCCGACCGGCGACCCACAGACCCGCATCGGCCGGCTACCAGGCCGATCGCTCAACTCTTCGTACACCCGCTCGTGTGTACGCGCCCGCCCAAGGGGGAGACCTACCCATGTCCGACCAGCTGTCACCGCAGCCCCAGTCGTCACAGCAACCTGTTCTGCAACTCCAGCAACTGAGCCGGATCCACGGCAGCGGCGCCACCGAGGTGCACGCCCTGCGCGGCGTCAACCTCGATGTGTTCCCCGGTGAACTCGTCGCCGTCATGGGGCCGTCCGGCTCCGGGAAGTCGACGCTGCTCACCATCGCGGGCGGCCTCGACACCCCGACCTCCGGACGGGTGATCGTCGAGAACACCGACATCACGACCGCCGACCGCAAGACGCTCGCAGCGCTGCGCCGCCGCAGCATCGGTTACGTCTTCCAGGACTACAACCTCATCCCGGCCCTCACCGCCGCGGAGAACATCGCCCTGCCGCGCGAGCTCGACGGCACGTCCGCCCGCAAGGCCCGCACCGAAGCCGTCGCCGCCCTCGAGGAGATGGACCTCGGTCACCTCGCCGACCGCTTCCCCGACGAGATGTCGGGCGGCCAGCAGCAGCGTGTGGCCATCGCCCGCGCCCTCGTCGGCGACCGCCGCCTCGTCCTCGCCGACGAACCGACCGGCGCCCTGGACTCCGAGACCGGCGAATCCGTGCTCGCCCTGCTGCGCTCGCGCTGTGACGCCGGTGCCGCCGGCATCCTCGTCACCCACGAGCCGCGCTTCGCGGCCTGGGCCGACCGCGTGGTGTTCCTGCGCGACGGCGCGGTCGTCGACCAGACCGTCCGCAGCCAGGCGGACTCCCTGCTCTCGGGCCAGGCGGCCGAGCTGTGACGAACTGGTACCACTCCTGGCGCGCCGCGATACGGATCGCGCGCCGTGACGCCTGGCGCTCCAAGGGACGCAGCTTCCTCGTCCTGGCCATGATCGCCCTGCCCATCCTCGGCGTGAGTGCCGCGGATCTGACCCTGCGCAGTGCAGAACTCTCCGCCGAGCAGAGCGTCCAGCGTTCCCTGGGCGCAGCCGACGGCAGGCTTTCCGACCCGTCCTTGGGCGGCATGCCCCTCATGCAGTCCCCGGACGGCGTGAACTACGACCCGGTCGGCGACTTCGAAGACAAGCCGTGGCCCGAGGGAAAGACGGACGTCACCAAGGCACTGCCCGCGGGCGCCAAGTCGCTCACCGACACGGTCGGTTCAGCGAAGCTCCGTACGGCACACGGGCTGCTGCACACGGAGATCCGCGAGCTGAAAGCCACGGACCCGATGGCCAAGGGCCTCTTGACCGTGACCGGCGGCCGTCTCCCGCAGAAGGCCGACGAGGTCGCCGCTACGGACCACTTCCTCGAGAGCAGCGGCCTGAAGGTGGGCTCCCAGCTCACGGCGCGCGGTTTCGACCGCGAATACCGCATCGTCGGCTCCTACGAGCTCCCCGGCGCACTGGACACCGACCAGGTCAACGCACTGCCCGGCGCACTGCTCGCGCCGCTCGACAAGGCGCTCAAGGCAGCAGACATGTCCGGCACCTCGCCCTCGACGACGCTGCTGGCGACCGTTCCGGGTGGTTTCACGTGGAACATGGTCAAGGACATCAACACCAAGGGTGTGATCGTCACTTCGCGTGCCGTGGCGCTCGACCCGCCGGCCGACTCCGAGGTGCCGCTCTTCCAGGAGGAAGGCTGGGGCAACTTCGAGGCGAGCACGGCCGCCAAGGCCGCCGCGCTCGCCGCCGCCGGCACCGTCGTCGGACTCGCGATGCTGGAGATCTGCCTGCTGGCCGGCCCCGCCTTCGCGGTCGGCGCCCGACGCTCGCGCCGCCAGCTCGGCCTGGTCGGAGCCAATGGCGGCGATCGCCGGCACATTCGCGCCATCGTCCTCGGCGGTGGTCTGGTGATCGGTGTCGCCGCCGCCGTCGTCGGCACGGTCCTCGGTCTGGCCCTCACCTACCTGCTGCAACCGGTCCTCGAGGACTACATGGGCAAGCGCTTCGGCGGCTTCGACGTGCGGCCGCTGGAGCTCCTCGGCATCGCGCTGCTCGCCGTGCTCACCGGCCTGCTCGCCGCGATCGTGCCCGCCGTCACCTCCTCGCGGCAGACCGTCCTGGCCTCCCTCACCGGCCGTCGAGGTGTGCGCAGGAGCAGCAGGGTCCTGCCCGTCATCGGCCTGATCGCGGTGACGATCGGTGCGGCGATCGCCCTGTACGGCTCCACGATGACCGACCAGTTCGTCGTCGTCGCGGGCGGCAGCGCCCTCGCGGAGCTGGGCGTGGTCGCGCTGACACCCGCGCTGGTGGGTCTGTTCGGGCGGGTCGGCCGCATTCTGCCGCTTTCTCCGCGGCTCGCACTGCGCGACGCGGTGCGCAACCGCGGACGCACGGCTCCCGCGGTGGCCGCGGTCCTGGCCGCGGTCGCCGGAACGGTGGCGGTGGCCACCTACGCGGCGAGCAGCGACGCCCAGGAGGCCGCCGCCTACGAGGCGCAGCTGCCGCACGGAGCGGTCTCCATGGTCATCGAGGAGGGCAGCGGGCGGGATGTGCCCCAGGTACGCGACACAGTGCAGAAACTTCTGCCGGTGGACGTTCGGGCGGACATCGACCGGATAGCCGTCGGAAGCCCCTCCTGCTCGCCGTACAGCGACGACAAGGCCTGCGGCAGGCTGGAGGTCGTGGTGCCGCTGAAGAACCAGTGCCCGCTGTGGGCCGTTGACCCGGCGAAGCCGGACGAGGACCCCTCGGCCAAGTTCAGCAAGGCCGAACGCCGCAAGCTGAACGACGACTGGCGATGCCGGCAGGGCGGTGGCGGCGGTGTCTACACCGAGGGCGGTGTGATCGTCGGCGACGCGAAGCTGCTCCAGGTGCTCGGGATCGACGATCCGGCCGCCGAGAAGGCACTGGCGGCCGGGCAGATCGTGTCCTTCGACAAGCGCAACATCAACGACAAGAGCAAGATCGACATCCAGCTGGTCACCGACACGGAGGCCGCCGACAGGGCCTTCGAGAAGGGCCAGAAGATCCCGGGCGAGATCAAGAGCTTCACCGCCCACCAGGTCGCCGCCACGGAGAACTCCTACGGTCTGCAGATGCTGCTCGCCCCTGCCGCGGCCAAGTCGGCGGGCCTCACCACCGTGCCGTTCGGCGCGTACTACTCGACCGACACGTTGCCGACCACGGAGCAGCAGCAACGGCTCGACGACGAGCTGGACAAGACCGGAACCGACGTCGCCCTCCATGTCGAGAAGGGCTACACCAGCGAGGCCAGCATCATCCTGCTGTCGCTGACGGTGTTCGCCGGGCTGATCACGATCGGTGCCGCCGGAATCGCCACAGGGCTCGCCCAGGCGGACGCGGAGGCGGACCTGAAGACGCTCGCCGCCGTCGGCGCGCCGCCGCGGGTACGCCGGACGCTCAGCGGCTTCCAGTGCGGGGTGGTGGCCGCGATGGGTGTGGTCCTCGGGTCGGCGGCGGGCGTGCTGCCTGCGGTCGGGCTGCGGCTCACGGAGGAGCGCCAGCAGATGGCCTGGTACGAGCAGGCCCTCGATGAGGGCTGGGGCGTGGGCGAGATGCCGCACGTGCCGATCGTCGTTCCCTGGGAGACGCTGGCGGCGCTGCTCGTCGCCGTTCCGGTGGGCGCCGCTCTGCTGGCCGCGCTGGTGACACGCTCCCGTGGGGCCCTCGCCCGGCGGGAGGCAACCTGATCGGAGTCGCCTCGGCGGGCGCGAGGCGACATGACCGGGGCCTCGGCGGTCGCCCCGGAGGCCGCCGACAACCGTGACCGCGATCGGTAAACGTCGCCCGATGGGTCAATGTCCAGCGGTTTTGTGCCCCCGTAGGAGGGTGGATCACTCTCCTACGGGGGCACACCGTGTTGTGACGCCCATGTACGAGAGAATGGCGGCATGGAGATGCCGAGGAATGAACGGTCGCAGGAGAGCCCCCACGTCCTCGTCGTGGGACAGGACGGGATGGCCCTCGGTCGCGGCGACGGTGACGACGAGTCGCGCGAGGTCCCGGTGACGGAAATGGTCGAACAGCCTGCGAAGGTCATGCGCATCGGCAGCATGATCAAGCAGCTGCTGGAAGAAGTGAGGGCGGCTCCTCTGGACGAGGCGAGCCGCGTCCGCCTCAAGGAGATCCACGCCGGCTCGGTCAAGGAGCTCGAGGACGGTCTCGCGCCCGAGCTCGTCGAGGAACTGGAACGCCTGTCCCTCCCCTTCACCGACGACGCGATTCCCTCCGAAGCGGAACTGCGCATTGCACAGGCGCAGTTGGTGGGCTGGCTCGAGGGTCTTTTCCACGGGATCCAGACGGCGTTGTTCGCCCAGCAGATGGCCGCGCGTGCGCAGCTGGAGCAGATGCGGCGCGCCCTGCCGGCCGGTGCGCCGCACGACGAGGACGAAGGCGGTCAGCACGGGGCGATCCGCTCCGGCCCGTACCTCTAGGGCCTCTCGTTTGGATTAGGCCGGATCTCTGACCGCCCGGCCCGGCGGGGCACCCGCGCTGCCGGGCACGTGCACCTACTTGTTGGACGCCTGGCGCTTACCGGACGCCCGGCGCCCAAGCCGAGGGCCCGGCCCACCGGACGGTGGACCGGGCCCTTGCACGTACGCGTGTGTTCCGCGCCGGACGAGGCGTGGTGCTCAGCCCTTGCCCGGGGCGGTCAGCAGCACTTTGCCCACATGGGCACCGGACTCCAGCGCGCGGTGCCCCTCCGCCGCTTCCTCCAGCGGCACCGTACGGTCCACGACAGCGCGCACCCGGCCCCCGCCGATCAACGGCCACACGTGTTCCCGCACGGCCGCCACAATCGCCGCCTTCTCGCCCAGCGGCCTGCCGCGCAGAGAGGTGGCCGTGACCGCGGCACGCTTCGCGAGCAGGGCGCCGAGGTTCAGCTCGCCCTTCACTCCGCCCTGGAGGCCGATGACGGCAAGTCGTCCGTTGACGGCCAGTGCCTTGACGTTCCGGTCCAGGTACTTGGCACCGACGATGTCGAGAATCACGTCCGCCCCGGCGCCGTCCGTCGCCTTGCGGATCTCCTCGACGAAGTCCTGCTCGCGATAGTCGATCAGGATGTCCGCACCCAGTTCGGCGCAGCGCGCGAGCTTGCCGGGCCCGCCCGCGGTCACGGCCACGCGGGCGCCCACGGCCTTGGCCAGCTGGATGGCCATGGTGCCGATACCGCTCGCACCGCCGTGCACCAGCAGTGTCTCGCCCGGACGGAGGTGGGCGATCATGAACACGTTCGACCACACCGTCGAGGTGACCTCGGGCAGCGCGGCGGCCGTCGTCAGATCCATGCCCTCCGGCACCGGCAGCAACTGACCTGCGGGTACGGCCACCTTCTCCGCGTAGCCGCCGCCCGCCAGCAGGGCGCACACCTCGTCGCCGACGGCCCAGCCGGAGACCCCGGGCCCGAGCGCCGCGATCCGGCCCGAGCATTCGAGGCCGGGGTAGGGGGACGAGCCGGGCGGGGGGTCGTAAAAACCCTGCCGTTGCAGCAGATCGGCGCGGTTCACCGCACTCGCCACGACATCGACGAGGACTTCGCCCTCGCCGGGTACGGGATCGGGCACCTCGGCCCAGACCAGGGCCTCGGGACCACCGGGCTCGGGAATCGTGATCGCATACATGGCGGCGAGGCTACTCCGCGCCGTTGCCGGAAGGGGTGTTCTCCGCGCGCACGATCGTGATGAGCCGGTCCGTGAGCTGCAGAGGACTGGCCGCCGGGTCGTCGTAGCCCAGCAGCCGATGGCCACGCAGCACGCTCACCACCAAGTCGTCCGTCTCCCGGACGCTGCGCCCCACTTCGGCCTTTATCACCGGGCGTTCGATGAGGTCGAGGCCGCTGCCCTGCTGGATCAGATCCTCCATCACCGTGCCTGCGCTGGGGCTGAGCACGGAGAGGCCCAGCAGCCGGCCGGCCGCGCCGGAACTGGTGATGACCGCATCCGCTCCGGACTGGCGCAGCAGCGGTGCGTTCTCCTCCTCACGGACCGCGGCGACGATCTTCGCGCCGCGGTTGAGCTGGCGGGCGGTGAGCGTGACCAGCACCGCCGTGTCGTCCCGCTGAGGGGCGATGACGACCTGACGGGCCTTCTGCAGCTCGGCACGGATGAGGACATCGCTTCTGGTCGCGTCACCGACCACTCCCACGAAGCCCTCCGCGTTGGCGGCGTCGATCACCTTGGCGCTCGGGTCGACCACCACGATCTGGTCCTTGCTCAACCCTGTGGCACAGAGAGTCTGCATCGCCGACCGTCCCTTCGTGCCGAAGCCGACGATGACGGTGTGCTCGCGCAAGTGGGACCTCCAGCGGTTCAGCCGCCACTCCTCCCGGGTGCGCTCCGTGAGGACCTCGAGAGTGGTGCCGACCAGGATGATGAGGAAGAGCACGCGCAGCGGGGTGATCAGCAGCACGTTGGTGAGCCGGGCCCCGTCGCTGTACGGAACGATGTCGCCGTAGCCGGTCGTGGAGAGCGTGACGGTCGCGTAGTAGAAGGCGTCGAGCAAGTCGACGGTCTTGTCCGAGTTGTCGTGGTAGCCCGCGCGGTCGGTCCAGACGATCAGCACGGTGATGGCGAGGACCATCAGCGCCATCAGCAGCCGCTTGCTCACCTGACGCAGCGGACGCTCGACAATGCGGCGGGGGAGCTTCACCCGGCCCGTGACGAGGAGTTCGTCGGCGTGGCGGGCCATGGCGTCCTGGCCGGGAAGTTTCACGTGAAACACCCTCCTTCGTCGTGCGAGGGTGCCCAGGGCGTCCAGGTGGCCCAGGGAAGGTCGAGGACCTCCAGCTCCTCTCCCGGCCGCGCACCGCCCGGCGGGACGACGGCAAGTCCGTCGGCAGCCGCCATCCCGCGCAGCATCGCCGGGCCGTTGTAGTGGAGCGGCAGCAGCTGGTCGTCCCGATGCACGAACGGGACGAGCCGGGTGTCGTACGGGTGGCCGTGCACCTCGTCACGTACCGGAACGCTGTACGGCTCGGCCGCGGGGCGCCCGGCGAGGCTGCGCAGCAGCGGCTCGGCCAGCGTCACGAGCCCTGACACGGCGGCGAGAGGGTTGCCGGGAAGCCCCACCAGGTGCCGCCCCGAGGCGAGTTCGGCCAGCAGCATCGGATGGCCGGGCCGTACGGCGACCTGATCGACCAGCAGGTGCGCACCCGCCTTCCGCAGGACCGGATGGACGTGATCGACAGGACCGGCTGCCGTACCTCCGGTGGTGATCACGACGTCGGCCTCGGAGGTGGTCACAGCCCGGTACAGCGCTTCGGCGTCGTCTCCGAGACGGCGAGTGGCCAGAACCTCGACTCCGAGCGCGCGCAGCCACGGGCCGATCATCGGGCCGAGCGCGTCACGGATCAAGCCGTCACGCGGGAGGGACGAGGTGAGCAATTCGTCGCCGAGTACGAGGACTTCGACACGGGGACGGGCGACGGTGACCAGCTCGTCGTATCCGGCGGCGGCGGCCAGCCCGAGCACCGGTGGGGTCACCAGAGCTGCTGCGGACAGCAGATGGTCCCCGGACCGGCACTCCTGGCCGCGCGGGCGGATGTCCTGACCGGGAGTCACCTCACGCTCGGCATGGAGCTGGTGCGTGGCTGCGTCCATGCGGGCGTGCTCGTTGCGGATCACGGCGGTGGTCTCCGGCGGAACACGGGCGCCCGTGGCGATCCGCACCGCCGTACCGTCGGGCAGCGGACGGGCGTCGCCATGCCCGGCGAGGATCGAACCGTCACTCTCCACCGTCCAGGGACCGGGACCCGCGACGGCCCAGCCGTCCATGGCGGAGGAGTCGAAGGAAGGCAGGTCGCACAAAGCGGTGAGCGGCTCGGCGAGGACCTGCCCGAGAGCTTCAGCCAGAGGAATGCGGTGCGTACGGGGCGCGGTGGTCCGGCCGATGCGAGCGGCGAGGGCCCGGGCGTCGAGCCACGGCGAGGCGTGGTGCCCACGGGCGGCGGGGCCGCCGGAGTGAGCAGGGGCGGTGCCCGCGGCATGGTCCTTCATCGGACGGATCAAGGCGAGCGCTTCGTCGACACCGTCCGACTCGCGAGTCCCCGCGGGCTCGGGGCCGCCATCGGCCGATCCGGAGCCGCCGACGGATTTGGAGCCGCCGGCCGATCCGGAGCAACCAGCTGATTGGGAGCCGCCGGCCGGCTGACCGCCGGGCCCTCGGGGGTCACGGTCCGCCCCCGAGGCGCTTTTCGAGCCGGGGGTGTTGCTCGCCCCGGAGGTGTTGGTCGCTCCTGGGGCGCCGTCCGCTCGGGAGCCACCGTCCGGCTCGAAGAGGCTGTCCGAGTCGAAGACGGTGTCCGGCCGGAAGGCACTGTCCGACTCCGAGACGTGGTCGGGCTCGAACAGACTGTCAGAGCTCACGACGCGGTCCGGTTCACAGGCGCCGCCCGGCCCCGGCTGTGCGAAGGGGGCCGGCGTAACAGGGGTGACCTGTGCCCGTTCGGCGCCCGCCGAGGACCCCGAGCCCGCCGCCCTGCGATCGTGACCGGTCATTCCGTTTCGGCCCCGCCGTTCGTGCCGGCCGCCGGATTCGCCGGCCCACCTGTGCCCGCCGACTGCTCGGCCTCTTCGGCCCAGCGCGCGGCCAGGGCGGCCGCCTTGCGGGCGGCCTCCGCGACAGCCTCGGGGCCGCCGTCGGCCTTGGCCGCCGCATAGCCCACCAGGAAGGTGGTGAGCGGTGCGGCGGGGCGTGCGACGCCGTGCGCGGCGTCGCGGGCGAGGTCGAGAAGGGCTCGGATGTCGACGTCCAACTCGATGCCGAGTTCGTCCTTGACTGCGGTGATCCATTCGTCCAGCACGTTCCCATGCTCCCTGATGCGGGCCCGGGCTGTGGAGATGTCCTCCCAGGTGTCGCAGTCGAAGGAGGCGAGGGGGTCGGTCTCGATCCGGGCCAGCTCCAGTTCCCGCGTCAGTAGACGCAATGGCAGCCCGGAAAGGCTCCCGAACTCGGATTGAAGGAGAGCAAGTTCACGTCGAAGGGGCTCGGCGCGGTAGGCGGCGACCAAGGGCTGCTCGCGACCGTCGGGGTCGGTCAGCACAACCGCCTCGCTGTCCTTGGCGGCGAGAGCCTCGATCAGTCGCCGTACCGTCCCCTCCTCGAGGAACGGAAGATCGGCCGACAGCACGAGGACAGCCTCAGCGCCTGTCTGCCGCACCCCCGCGCCGAGCGCGGCCAGCGGCCCGCCTCCGGGCGGGTCCTCGCGCGCCCACACCACGGGCCGGGCCGTGGGCCGCCGGCCGCCGACCACCACGGTCCGGCCGGCGCCCCGGCATGCGGCCAGCACACGGTCGAGCAGGGCTCGCCCGCCCACGCTCAGCCCGGGCTTGTCGGCCCCGCCCAGCCGCCTCGCGGCGCCTCCGGCGAGCACGATGGCGTCGTACGCGGTAGTCGCGGTCATTCCTGAAGTATGGTCCGCGACCCGCCGGGCGGGGAGCCCCGGTTCGATCTTCTCTTCGGCAGTGCCCTGCTTTCTTTTCGGCGGCGCCCGGCCTCTCGTCGGCCGGCCTGCTGTTCGGCGGCTGTCCTACAGGCTGCGCAGCAGCACCGAGGGGTGCTCGACGCAGTCGGCGACATACCTCAGGAATCCGCCCGCCGTGCCGCCGTCGCAGACGCGGTGGTCGAAGGTGAGCGAGAGCTGCACCACCTGGCGGACCGCCAGCTCGCCCGCGTGCACCCACGGCTTGGGCACGATCCTGCCCACCCCGAGCATCGCGGCTTCCGGGTGGTTGATGATCGGCGTGGAGCCGTCGACGCCGAACACGCCGTAGTTGTTCAGCGTGAACGTGCCGCCCGTCAGGTCCGCCGGGGTCAGGGCCCCCTGTCGGGCGGCCTCGGTGAGCCGCGCGAACTCGGCGGTCAGCGACTCCGCCGACCGGTTGTGCGCATCCTTCACGACGGGGACGACCAGTCCCCGCTCGGTCTGGGCCGCGAACCCGAGGTGCACCTCGGGCAGTCGCACGATCTCCCGGGCGTCCATGTCCACCGTGGAGTTGAGCTCCGGGTGGCGGGCGAGGGCTGCCGTGCAGATACGGGCCATCAGGGCGATCAGCGAGATCTTTGGCCCCCCGGCGGCGTTCATCGCGGCCCTGGCGGCCATCAGTTCGGTCGCGTCGGCATCGACCCAACACGTGGCGTCCGGGATCTCACGCCGACTGCGGGACAGCTTGTCGGCGACGGCCCCGCGTACGCCGCGCAGCGGGACCCGCTCGGCGAGCGGTGTCGCGGCAGCGGCCGCAGACAGTGCGGCAGGAGCCGGGGCGACCGTCGACGGCACCTCGGGAGCGCGCAGGGCTCGCTCGACGTCCGCCCGCAGAATCAGACCGTCGGGCCCTGAGCCGGCCAGCGCGCGCAGGTCGACACCGTGCTCACGGGCGAGCTTGCGGACGAGCGGCGAGATGACGGCCACAGGGCCGGTTGCGGCCTTGTCGGCGGGGGCGGCTGCCGCGACACCGTTGGCGGCAGCGGGGGCAGTGGTGGCAGGGGAAGAAGCCGACGCGCTCGGCCGCGCCTGCTCAGCCGCGGCAGGCGCCGCAGCCGAAGCAGAACCGGGCGCCACCGGGCGGATACGACGCCGCCGCGCCGCGGGCGCGCCGGTTCCGTAGCCCACCAGGACGTTGCCGGAGGACTCTGCGGACGGGTCCGCCCCGGCGCTTTTGGCGGTGTCCGAAACCGCTCCGGCAGAATCCGCCGCGCCCACCGCGACAGTGAGCAGCGGTGCCCCGACGGGCAGCTCGGTGCCCTCCTCGCCGAAGCGGGCGGTCACCACGCCGCCGTACGGGCAGGGCACCTCCACCATGGCCTTGGCCGTCTCGACCTCGACGACGGGCTGGTCGATCGCCACGACATCGCCCACGGACACCAGCCAGCGGACGATCTCGGCCTCGGTCAGCCCTTCCCCGAGGTCGGGAAGCTTGAATTCCAGCACCTGAGCCATCAGCTCCCCGCCTCCCACTGAAGCCGCGCCACCGCATCCAGCACACGGTCCACGCCCGGCAGGTGATGCCGCTCCAGCATCGGCGGCGGATACGGGATGTCGAACCCGGCGACCCGCAGCACCGGCGCCTCCAGATGATGGAAGCAGCGCTCGGTCACGCGTGCGGCGATCTCCCCTCCGGGACCGCCGAAACCGGTCGACTCATGGACGACGACCGCACGTCCCGTGCGCCGCACCGACGCGCAGACCGTCTCGTCGTCGAACGGCACCAGCGAGCGCAGGTCGACGACTTCCAGGTCCCAGCCCTCTGCCGCCGCAGCCTCGGCTGCCTCCATGCACACCGGCACGGACGGGCCGTAGGTGATGAGAGTGGCGCTGCGCCCCGGGCGGCGGACGACGGCCCGGCCGATCGGCTCCACCGCGGCAGGCGCCGCGGGCGACCAGTCCGCCTTGGACCAGTACAGCCGCTTCGGCTCGAGGAAGACCACGGGGTCGTCGGAGGCGATGGAGGCGCGCAGCAGTCCGTAAGCGTCCTCGACCGTCGCGGGGGTCACGACATGCAGGCCCGGGGTCGCCATGTAGTACGCCTCGGAGGAGTCGCTGTGGTGCTCGACGCCACCGATTCCACCGCCGTACGGCACCCGGACGGTGATCGGCAGCGGCATGCCGCCCCTGGTGCGATTGCGCATGCGGGCGACATGGCTGATCAGCTGCTCGAACGCCGGGTAGGCGAAGGCGTCGAACTGCATCTCCACGACCGGGCGCAGGCCGTACATCGCCATGCCCACGGCGGTGCCGAGAATGCCCGCCTCGGCCAGTGGTGTGTCCGTGCAACGGTCCTCGCCGAACTCCTTGGCGAGACCGTCGGTGACCCGGAAGACGCCGCCGAGGGTGCCGACGTCCTCCCCCATGACATGGACGGACGGGTCGTCGGCCATCGCGTCGCGCATAGCGCGTTGCAGGGCCTGTGCCATGGTTGCGGGCTTCACCGCGGCCGTGGTCATCGTGCCTCTTCCTCAGCGTCCAGCTCGGCCCGGAGCAGCGCCGCCTGCTCGCGCAGCTGCGTGGTCTGCCGGGCGTAGACGTGTTCGAACAGATCCATCGGGTCGAGCACCGGGTCGGCGTTCATCCGCCGGCGCAGGTCCGCGGCCATCTCTTCCGCCGCTTGGGCGGCGGACTGCCTGCGGTCGTCGTCGAGCAGCCCTCGCTCCGTCAACTCCCTCTCCAGCAGCTGAATCGGGTCGTGCGCGCGCCAGACGTCGACCTCGCTGTCCTCGCGGTAGCGGGTGGCGTCGTCGGCGTTCGTATGGGCGTCCATGCGGTACGTGACGGCCTCGATCAGCGTCGGGCCGCCGCCGCGCCTGGCGCGGGCCACGGCCTCACCGAGCACCTCGTGCACCGCGACCGCGTCGTTGCCGTCGACGAGGCGGCCGGGCATGCCGTACCCCACGGCCTTGTGGGCCAGGGAGGGCGCGGCCGTCTGCTTGGCCAGCGGGACGGAGATGGCGAAGCCGTTGTTCTGCACGAGGAAGACCACCGGCGCGTTCCACACGGCCGCGAAGTTCAGCGCCTCGTGGAAGTCGCCCTCGCTGGTGCCGCCGTCGCCGATCATGGCGAGGGCGACCACGTCGTCGCCCTTGAGCCGGGCGGCGTGCGCCAGGCCCACGGCATGGGGCAGCTGGGTGGCCAGGGGGGTGCACAGCGGCGCGATGCGGTGCTCGTGCGGGTCGTACCCGGTGTGCCAGTCGCCGCGCAGCAGTGTCAGGGCCTGGACGGGGTCCAGGCCGCGCGCCACGGCGGCGAGGGTGTCGCGATAGCTCGGGAAGAGCCAGTCGCGCTCCTCGAGCGCCAGCGCAGCGCCCACCTCGCACGCCTCCTGCCCGGTGCTCGACGGGTAGACGGCGAGCCGGCCCTGCTTGGTGAGCGCCGTCGCCTGTGCGTTGTAGCGGCGGCCGCGCACCAGCTCGGCGTACAGCCGAAGCAGCAGCTCGGGGTCGGCCGCGGCGGCGGCTTCCGTGCCGAGCACGCGATAGGGCTCCGGGTCCGGAAGCAGGGGCGCGGGGTCGGTACGCGGCTGCCACGCGGGGGGCGGTGTGGGCCGGTAGGCGGCGGCAGCGGAACCGGGCAGCTCCTGAACCGTCATGCTGCTTTTTCTCAACGCGAGCACCTCCTCGTGCGAGCGACGACGAAAGCGATGAAGAAACGGGTCGGAGGCGCACGTGTGTGGCGCGCCTCACCTACCGATTGTTCGGTCGTGGGCGCATTTTGGCTACAGGCGCGGGCAGCCTGTGGACAAACGGTTCTCCACAGCATGAGATGGAGACAGGTCGTCCATGCCAGGAAGGTGGGGGGACGTGGCTGCTGAACAAATGGCCGACGGCGGGGACCGCGCCGGGCAAACGCCTCCGGCGCGCCCACTGGATGCCATCGACCGCGACATCCTCCGCATGCTCCAGACGGACGGGCGCGCTTCCATCCGTTCCGTGGCGGAGCGGGTGCACGTCTCCCGTGCCAACGCGTACGCCCGGATCAACCGGCTCATCGACGACGGTGTGATCCGGGGCTTCAGCGCGCGGGTCAATCACGAGCGGGCAGGCCAGGGCGCCTCCGCCTACATCACGCTCAAGATCGTCCAGAACTCCTGGCGGACCGTCCGGGAGCAGTTGCAGGCCTTGCCGGGCGCGGCCCACATCGCGCTGGTCAGCGGGGACTTCGACGTCCTGCTACTGGTGCACACACCCGACAACCGCACTCTGCGCGAACTGGTCCTGACCAGGCTCCAGGCCATCCCCGAGGTGCTGTCAACCCGGACGCTGCTGGTCTTCGAGGAGACGGACCTGGACCCGGTGGCGGGGCAGGGTGCGGCGGCTCCGGCGCAGCGCACGGCTCAGGAGACGGACGAGCTGTGACTCCCTGCCGGCCGGGCGCTCAGGCAGCCCGGTCAGGGCTGGTCCGCAGCCCGTCGAAGGCGAGCCGGACGACCGTCTCCGCCACCTGGTCCCCGTCGTAGCCGCCACCGGGATGCGGGCGGTACCACTCGACCAGTGAGTTCACCATGCCGAAGAGCAGCCGGGTCGCCAGCCGGATGTCCACGTCGGCCCGGAGATCGCCGTCCGCGGCGGCCGCCTTCAGCAGATCGGCCACCCGCTGGTCGAACTCACGACGCCGCTCCAGCGCCCACCGCTCGGTCTTTGTGTTGCCTCTCACCCGGAGCAGCAGCGTCACATGGGGCAGCTCGGCCACCAGCACCTCGACGGTGCGCCGGGTGACGTACTCCACCCGCTCGATGGCTCGTCCCCGCTGGGCACCGCTCTCGTCCAGGATCGCGAACAAGGCGTCCAGCGCACGGCTGACGGCACGCCGGAGCAGCTCCTCCTTGCCGGAGACATGGTGGTAGATCGAGGACTTGGAGATCCCGGCCGCCTTGGACAGATGCTCCATGGACGTACCGTCGTAGCCGCGCTCGTTGAAGATCTGCACGGCGACGGTCAACAGCGTCTCCGGCGTATAGGTGTCGCGCTTTGCGGTGGTCATGAGGCGTCCTCACCCTCCGCGCCGGCGAGCGAGTGCTGGAACAGCGCGAGGCTGGGCGCGTAACGGCCGGTGGGACAGCGGCCGTGCAGCAGATCCAGCAGGTCGTGGGCCCAGCCGGCGGGGAGCTTGCGACTCCATTCCACCGGTCCCTGCGGGTAGTTGACCCCCAGGCGCATCGCTGTGTCGATGTCCGCCTCGCTGACGACGCGCTTCGCCGCCGCGTCGACGGCGACGTCGATCAGCATCGCGACCGTACGCGCGACGATCATGCCGGGCACGTCGGGGATGACGCTCACCTTCTTGCCGAGCGCCTGGAAGAGGCCGGTCGCCTGGGCGAGCGTGTGGGCCGGGACGTCGTGCGCGGCGGACAGCGCGATCCGGGTCGCGGACCGGTAGTCGAGAGCAAGATCGAAGTAGACGACGTCACGGAACTCCGCGGACAGCTGCCCGTCCGCGAGCACCAGCTGACCACCGCTGGGCAGTACCAGGCGCGTCCCGGCGTCCTCGCCCTCCTGCCGCACCTCGATACCGGCTTCGCGGATCATGTCGACCAGTGCGCCTGCGGGCTCGAGATCGCCCTCGATCACGACGTACTCGGGTGCGTCCTGCGGCTCTGCGGTGTGCGGCTCGGGCTTCGCGGCGCCCTCCTCGTAGGAGAACCAGCCACGTCCGGACTTACGGCCGAGACGGCGGGACTCGACCAGACGGCGCTGCGCAAGGGAGGGCAGGAATTTGGGGCTGTGGAAGAAGGACTCCCAGACCGAACGGGTCACGGCCTCGTTCACGTCCTGGCCGATCAGGTCCGTGAGCTCGAAGGGGCCCATCTTGAATCCGCCGGACTCCCGCAGGATCGCGTCGACGGTCGCCGGGTCGACGCCGTGCTCCTCGTGCACCGCGAAGGCCTCCGCATAGAAGGGCCGGGCTATGCGGTTGACGATGAAGCCTGGGGTGTCGGCGCAGCGCACCGGTGTCTTCCCCCAGGCCAGAACGGTCGCGTAGGCCCTCTCTGCGGCGTCGCCCTCGGTGGCATGGCCGCTGACGACCTCGACGAGAGGCAGAAGCGGCGCGGGGTTGAAGAAGTGCAGGCCGACGAAGCGGCCAGGGTTCCGCAGTGCTCCCGCGACGGCGGTGACGGACAGGGAGGAGGTGTTCGTGGCGAGCAGGCACTCGTCGGCGACTGTCTTCTCCAGCTCCGTGAACAGCTCCTGCTTGACCGTGAGCTGTTCCAGAACCGCCTCGACGACGAGCGCCGCGTCGGCGAGCTCCGCGAGGTCCGTGGCCGGCAGGAGCCTGGCACGCGCGGCGTCCCGCTCGGCGGGCGCCATGCGCCCCTTCTCGACGAGCCGGTCCAAGCGAGCGCCGATCGCGGCCGCGGCCTCGTCCGCACGCCCGGGAACGGCGTCGTGGAGACGCACGGGATGGCCTGCGACCAGGGCGACCTGCGCGATTCCCTGGCCCATGGTTCCGGTGCCGACGACGGCGACGGTACGACTCGTATCGATGGCGGTCATGGAGGCGATCCTCCCCGATGAGTTGTCCACAGGTTCGACAGGCCCCCTTGTACCGACCGATCGTTCGGTTACTCTAACTCTGTCATTCCTCCCCTGCCCAGCTCGATGAGGAGTTGGTCCGCATGCAGCTGACCGAGACCCACCGGCCCACGCTCGACCAGGCCCTCGAAGCGATCCGCACGCGCGCGTACTGGTCTCCGCACCCCGAGCATCCGAAGGCGTACGGCGAGAGCGCGCCCGCCGACGGCCTGGCCGCCTTCGAGGCGCTCCGCGGCTCGCGCTTCGATTTGGACCAGCCGGGCACGGACGGCTGGACGGGCGGCGAAGTCTCCCCGTACGGACCGGAGCTGGGTATCGAGTACCCGCATCCGGACCTGGACGTCCTGCTGCCGGCGATGCGCGCCGGCATGACGGCCTGGCGCGAGGCCGGCCCCGAGACGCGCGCCCTCGTCTGCCTCGAGATCCTTTCCCGGATCAGCGCCCGCACCCACGAGTTCGCGCACGCCGTGATGCACACCAGCGGGCAGGCCTTCATGATGGCGTTCCAGGCCGGCGGCCCGCACGCCCAGGACCGCGGGCTGGAGGCCGTCGCCTACGCGTACGCGGAGCAGACCCGCACCCCCACCGCCGCCGACTGGTCCAAGCCCCAGGGCAAGCGCGACCCTCTCGAGCTGCGGAAGACGTTCACGACCGCCGGCCGCGGCATCGCGCTGGTGATCGGCTGCAACACCTTCCCGACGTGGAACGGCTACCCGGGCCTCTTCGCCTCCCTGGCGACGGGCAACCCCGTCCTGGTCAAGCCGCACCCCCGCGCCGTACTGCCCCTGGCACTCACGGTGAAGGTGGCCCGCGAGGTCCTCACGGAGGCCGGTTTCGACCCGAACCTCGTGTGCCTCGCCGCCGAGCGTCCGGGCGAGGGGATCGCGAAGATCCTGGCAACGCGCCCGGAGATCAAGATCATCGACTACACGGGCTCCACGGCCTTCGGCGACTGGCTGGAGGCCAACGCCCGCCAGGCGCAGGTCTACACCGAGAAGGCCGGCGTCAACACCGTCGTCGTCGACTCCACCGACAACTACAAGGGCATGCTGTCCAACCTGGCCTTCTCCCTGTCGCTGTACAGCGGCCAGATGTGCACCACCCCGCAGAACGTGCTGATCCCCCGGGACGGCATCACGACCGACACCGGCCCGAAGACGTACGACGAGGTGGCCGCCGACCTGGCCGCCGCCGTAGGTGGTCTGCTCGGCGACGACGCCCGGGCGAACGCCCTGCTCGGCGCCCTGGTCAACCCCGACGTCAAGGCGCGCCTCGAGGCCGCGGCCGGCCTCGGCGAGGTGGCGCTGGAGTCTCGCGAGGTCGCCAACCCGGAGTTCCCCGGGGCGACGGTGCGGACTCCGGTCATCGTGAAGCTCGACGGCGCCCGCAAGATCTGGGACTCCGCCGACTCCGAGCCCGCGTACCTCTCCGAGTGCTTCGGCCCGGTGTCCTTCGTCGTCTCGGTGGACTCCACGGCGGACGCTCTGGACCTTTTGCGACGCACGGTTCGCGAGAAGGGCGCGATGACGGTCGGCGCCTACACCACCTCTGCCGAGACGGAGCGTGCGCTCGAGGACGTCTGCCTGGACGAGTCGGCCCAGCTCTCGCTGAACCTGACGGGCGGGGTGTACGTCAACCAGACCGCCGCGTTCTCCGACTTCCACGGATCGGGAGGCAACCCGGCGGCGAATGCGGCCCTGTGCGACAGCGCCTTCGTCGCCAACCGCTTCCGCGTGGTGGAGGTCCGCCGCCAGGCCTGATGTTTCACGGAGTGGGGGGGCGGGGCCCACAGCGGCCCTGCCCCACAGTCCTCCCATGCGGCCCGGCGTCACCAATACCCCCGGTCCGGTGTCACCGATGGCCCGGCCCGGGCACCATCGGTATCCGGCCCGGCGCCAACCCGCCGCCGGAGGAAGCCGTTGATCAGGCTCCCGGGGCCGGAACGTCGGCGTGCCGCTGCACCCAGGCGTGCATAGCGATGGCGGCCGCAGCGCCCGCGTTGATCGACCGTGTCGAGCCGAACTGAGCGATCGAGCACACCATCGCCGCGTGTTTGCGCGCCTCGTCCGTGAGGCCGGGCCCTTCCTGACCGAAGAGCAGCACGCACCGGCGAGGCAGCTCGGTCCGCTCCAGGGGCACAGCCCCCGGCAGATTGTCGATCCCGATGATCGGCAGATCCTCCGCTGCCGCCCACTCCGTGAGCGAAACAGTGTCCGGGTGGTGCCGCACATGCTGATAGCGGTCGGTGACCATGGCGCCGCGCCGATTCCAGCGCCGGCGGCCGACGATGTGGATCTCCCGGGCCAAGAACGCGTTGGCGGTGCGCACCACCGAGCCGATGTTGAAGTCGTGACCCCAGTTCTCCACGGCCACGTGGAACCCGTGCCTGCGGGTGTCGAGGTCGGCGACGATCGCATCCCGCGACCAGTACCGGTACTGGTCGACGACGTTGCGCCGGTCGCCTCCGGCCAGCAGCTCGGGGTCGTATCGCTCGCCCTGGGGCCAGGGCAGCGGGTGCGGGCCGACGCCGACCTCGGGCGCGTAGCCCTCGTCGTACTGAAGCGGTTCTTCGGTGGTGCTCACCCAACGAGCGTACGGTGCCGCTCCTCGCTCCCTCGTCGCAACTGGGGCGGGACGGCCCTGCCTGCCAGCAGCCGGTTCCGCCTGCGCACCACCAGAGCGCCCAGGTTCACCAGGAAGGCGGTCGGCAGGAACACCGCGTCCGCGGCGATCATCGCCAGGGAGAAGAACGGCAGGCCGAGCAGGACGGCGATGGCCGCGTGCTCGAGCATCATGACCGCGAGCAAGACGTTCTTGACGCGCCGCCGGAGCAGCGTGAACGGGAACGCGACCTGCACGGCGACCGTGCCGTAGGTGAGCAGCATCACCATCACGCCACCGGAGGCCAGCAGCGCGGAGAGTTCCGGCCAGGGGGCGAAGTAGTCCAGCTTGAGCGGGTAGTACAGCGCGGTGCCGTCCTGCCAGCGTGAGCCCTGGATCTTGTACCAGCCGGCGGTCGCGTAGATCAGGCACACCTCGGCCATGATCACGAAGAGGGCGGCGTTGTGGGCGAGGTTCGCCAGGACGTCCAGCAGGGTCCGCGGCTCGCTCTCCGGCGCGTAGCGGTTCGCCGCCCACCACACGCCCTGCGCTGTCCACAGGACCCAGAAGAGGACGATCAGCCAGGTGTCCCCGCCTGCCCGGCCCAGCAGCGTCCCGACGAAGAGCAGCACGCCGAGCACCGACCACAGAACCGGCCCCACGCGGTCGGGGCCAGGGTTCCGGGCCGCCCGCCGGGCGTCGAGCGACCAGACCTGGGCACAGCGCGTGAGCACCAGGTAGACAGCCATGAGATGGACGACGTTGTCGCCGCCGTCGCCCACGAAGATCGAGCGGTTCTGCAGGGACAGGACGCCGACCATGAAGACGGCGGACACGGCACGGGTGTGCCAGCCGAGCAGCATCAACAGGCTGGACAGCAGGCAGACGCCGTACACGACCTCGAACCACAGGGTGCTGCCCGACACCAGGAGCACGGTGAACGCGTTGTTGTCGGCGACCAGTTCCCGGCCCATGTCCCAGCTCCAGGGACCGTCGGGTCCGTAGAGGGCATGCCGGTTGGGCACCTCGCACAGGAGGAACAGCAACCAGGTCGCGGCGAAGCCGATCCGGACGACGGCGCTCTGATACGGCCCGAGAGCGGTCGAGGTGACGCGCTGGACCGCGCGGGCGACCTTGCGGTCGGCGGCGGGCTTCGTGGCGGCCATCACCGGCCCACCCCCGCGTCGCCGGTCATCCCCTCGCTGTCGACCCGCCCAGTCTGCCCACGTCCGGCCTCGGCGCGCCCGGCCTGCTCGCGTCCGGCCTCGGCACGTCCGGCCTGTTCACGTCCGGCCTGTTCACGTCCGGCCTGCTCGCGTCCGGCCCCGGAACGTCCGGCCGCGGCACGCCCGGCCTGCTCGCGTCCGTTGTCGACGCCTCCGGGCAGATCCGCCGCGGTGACCGTCCACCACGGCAGCTCACGGTGCACGGGCCGCGTGTCGATCTTCTCGTCGCTCCACTCGGGAGCTTCGATCGACCTGGTCGACGCACGCAGCTGGATGCGCTCGACCGGTCCGCCCAGGTCGTGGCGTTCGAGGCGCAGCATCGCGATGCGGCGGATGTAGCTTTCGGAGAGCCGTCCGCGCAGGCCGTTGGGCTGGTTCTCCGTGTCGTGGGAGCCCACGTAGAAGTCCCAGGCACGGCGGAGCTGGTTCTGGTGGAGGTGGCTGGGGAGAAGGTTGCCCCGGATCTCCGCGCCGTCCTCGGCCGACAGGTCGATCCAGTCGCTGCTGCGCCGGCTGCCGTCGGCGGCCGTGTACTGGGCACGCACCTGAACGGCGATGTTCTGCTGGAGCGGATTGGGCGCGAAGAGCTTCCAGTTCTGCTCGAACTCCGGGTAGACCCAGCCGTCGACCGCCTCGCCGTGCTGTTTGGTCACGGTGTTGGCGGGAGCGACATGGAGGAAGACCATCGCAAGGTGGACGCAGGCGACGACCGCGATCAGCCCGAGCGCCACGGCGGCGGCCACTTGGTAAGGGAGGGACAGGCCGGCCATGCCGCCACCCGTCTGGGGCGGAGCGAGGGCGAGGGGCCCGGGCGGCGGCCCGGCGTCTGAGGGCGGAGGGGTCTGCGGCGCCGGCGGGCAGGGCAGCGCCTGCCGGGCTATGGGCCAGGCCTCACGACCGTCGTCACGCGACCTTTCCCCGGCGGCGGGCTCCTGAGGCCCCTCGTCCCCGCCCTGGCCACCGTCCTGGACATCCTGCGGCCCGTCCACCCGTCGCAGCTGTCGGGTCCCGTCCTCGCGGCGGGGGCCGGGGAGATCGTCCGGCCGCCGGGCAGGGCGGGGGGAACGCGGGCCGGAGCTCAGGCTTCCGGCGCCGTTGGCGCCCTCATCCTCGTAGGAGTCCATCCCGCCCCGATCCCCGTCGCCCACCTCGGTTATCCACAGGGTTGACACCCTACGGGCCCCCGACCGACCATTGAAGTCGATGAACCGAACGATCGGTCGGTAGGGGAGTCCGGATGACGGCAGTGACTGCGGATGGGTACGAGGCAGCGTTCGACGCCGCCGTGGCCGCCGATGAGCGCATCGAGCCGCGTGACTGGATGCCGGAGGCGTACCGCGCCTCACTGGTGCGCCAGATGGCTCAGCACGCGCACTCGGAGATCATCGGCATGCAGCCCGAGGCGAACTGGATCACGCGCGCGCCCTCATTGCGCCGCAAGGCGATCCTGATGGCCAAGGTGCAGGACGAGGCAGGTCACGGCCTGTACCTGTACAGCGCCGCGGAAACGCTGGGCGCCAGCCGCGACGACCTCCTGGACAAGCTCCACTCCGGCCGCCAGAAATACTCCTCGATCTTCAACTACCCCACGCTGACCTGGGCCGACGTGGGCGCGATCGGCTGGCTGGTGGACGGCGCCGCGATCACCAACCAGGTGCCGCTCTGCCGCTGCTCGTACGGGCCCTATGCCCGCGCGATGGTGCGTGTGTGCAAGGAGGAGTCCTTCCACCAGCGCCAGGGGTACGAGCTGCTGCTCACCCTGTCCCGGGGTACGCCCGAGCAGCATGCGATGGCCCAGGACGCCGTGGACCGCTGGTGGTGGCCCTCGCTGATGATGTTCGGGCCGCCGGACGACGCGTCGGCGCATTCCGCGCAGTCCATGGCCTGGAAGATCAAGCGCCATTCGAACGACGAGCTGCGTCAGCGTTTCGTGGACATCTGTGTCCCGCAGGCCGAATCACTGGGTCTCACCCTCCCGGACCCTGATCTGCGGTGGAACGAGGAACGCGGCCAGCACGACTTCGGCGCGATCGACTGGGCCGAGTTCCACGAGGTCCTCAAGGGCAACGGCCCCTGCAACGAACAGCGGATCAGCCAGCGCCGACGCGCGCACGAAGAGGGAGCCTGGGTGAGGGACGCGGCCGCCGCGTACGCGGAGAAGCACCAGGCACAGCACAACGAGTCCGTGGAGGCGACGGCATGAGCAGCTCGACCGAATGGCCGCTGTGGGAGGTCTTCGTGCGCTCGCGCCGCGGGCTGTCGCACACCCATGCAGGCAGCCTCCACGCACCGGACGCGGAGATGGCCCTGCGCAATGCACGGGATCTGTACACCCGGCGCAGCGAGGGCGTCTCGATCTGGGTGGTGCCCTCCGCCTCGATCACTGCCTCCTCTCCGGACGAGAAGGACCCGTTCTTCGAGCCGGCCGCCGACAAGCCCTACCGCCACCCGACCTTTTACGAGATCCCGGAAGGGGTGAAGCACCTGTGAGCACGACGCCCACCACGCGGCCCACGCCCGCGGCAAAGGTTCCCCCGGTGTACGCCCCCACGGACGGCCCCGCGGTGAACGCCTCGGCGGCCCTGGCTCTCGGCGACGACGCCCTGGTGCTTTCGCACCGGCTGGCCGAATGGGCCGGCCACGCGCCGGTCCTCGAAGAAGAGGTCGCCCTGGCCAACATCGCCCTGGACCTGCTGGGACAGGCTCGTGTGCTGCTCTCGCTCGTCGGGGACGAGGACGAACTGGCGTTCCTTCGTGAGGAGCGGGCCTTCCGCAACCTCCAGCTGGTCGAGCAGCCGAACGGCGACTTCGCGCACACCATCGCCCGTCAGTTCTACTTCTCGGTCCACCAGCACCTGTTGTACGGGCAACTGGCCGCCACAGAGGGCCCGTTCGCCGGGCTCGCCGCCAAGGCGGTCAAGGAGGTCGCCTACCACCAGGACCACGCCGAGCACTGGATCACGCGGCTCGGTGACGGCACCGCTGAGAGCCATGAGCGGATGCAGCGGGCGTGCGACGCGCTGTGGCGTTTCACGGGCGAGATGTTCCAGCCGGTGGACGGGCTCGACGTGGACCTCGGCACTCTGGAGGCGCTCTGGTTGGAGCGGGTCCGGGCCGTCCTGGAGCGGGCGACGTTGACCGTTCCCCCGGGCCCCCGCAGCGATGCCTGGTCGGCGGGAGCAGGGCGCCAGGGGCTCCACACCGAGTCGTTCGGGCGGATGCTTGCCGAAATGCAGCACCTGCACCGCAGCCACCCGGGGGCGTCATGGTGACCGGGGCCGGACAGGTCGAGACCGACACGACGCTCGAGGCGGAGCTGCGCCGGCTCGCGGGCTCGGTGCCGGACCCCGAACTGCCGGTGCTGACGCTCGGAGAGCTCGGCGTCATTCGCGGGGTGAGTCTGCTCGGTCCCGGCAGCGTCAGGGTCGAGCTGACGCCGACCTACACAGGCTGTCCGGCCATCGAGGCCATGACCTCGGACATCGAGCAGGTGCTGCACGAGCACGGCATGTCCGACGTCTCGGTCGTCAGGGTTCTCTCCCCTGCCTGGTCGACGGACGACATCAGCGCGGAAGGCCGGCGCAAGCTCACCGAGTTCGGCATAGCGCCGCCTCGCCCCCACTCGGCGGACGAGCCGGTGCCGTTGACCCTCTCGGTGCGCTGCCCGAACTGCGGCTCGACCGAGACGGAGCTGCTGAGCAGGTTCTCCTCCACGGCCTGCAAGGCCCTGCGGCGATGTGTTTCTTGTCGCGAACCTTTCGACCATTTCAAGGAGTTGTAGATGTTCCATCCGCTCCGGGTCAGCGCGGTCGAACGGCTCACGGACGACTCGGTGGCCGTCACCTTCGAGGTGCCGGCCGAGCTGCGCGAGACCTTCCGCCACACACCCGGCCAGCACATAGCGCTGCGCCGGTTCGTGGACGGCGTGGAAGTCCGCCGTACGTATTCGATCTGCGCCCCGGCCGCCGTGGGCGACGCCGCGCCCGTGCTCCGCGTCGGTATCCGTCTGGTCGACGGCGGCGAGTTCTCGACCTTTGCCCTGAAGGAGCTGTCCGCCGGGGACGTGGTCGAGGTCATGCCTCCCGCAGGCCGGTTCCTGTTTCCCCCCAGGCCAGGTCATTTCGCCGCCGTGGTGGGCGGCAGTGGCATCACCCCGGTGCTGTCGATGGCCGCAACGCTTCTCGCGCAGGAGCCCGAAGCCCGGTTCTGCCTCATCCGCAGCGACCGCACCGCGGCCTCGACGATGTTCCTCGACGAGGTCGCCGACCTCAAGGACCGCTTCCCCGAGCGCTTCCAGCTCGTGACCGTTCTCTCGCGGGAGGAGCAGCAGTCCGGTCTGCCCTCCGGGCGGCTGGACCAGGACCGCCTGACAAGCCTGCTGCCGGTCCTGCTGCCGGTGCAGGCCGTGGACGGCTGGTTCCTCTGCGGACCGTTCGGGCTGGTGCAGGGCGCCGAGCGCGCTCTGCGCGGGCTCGGCGTGGACCGGGGCCATATCCACCAGGAGATCTTCCACGTCGACGACGGCTCGTCGCCGGTTGCCGTCGCTGTGGCCGCACCGGCCCACGCCTCGCTCACCGCGACCCTTGACGGCAGGTCGGGCACCTGGCCGGTCAAGGAAGGCGAGTCGCTCCTGGAGACGGTGCTGCGCAGCCGGGCGGACGCGCCGTACGCCTGCAAGGGCGGCGTCTGCGGCACCTGCAGGGCCTTCCTGGTGTCGGGTGAGGTCCGTATGGATCGCAACTTCGCTCTGGAACCGGAGGAGACCGAGGCGGGCTACGTCCTGGCCTGCCAGTCCCATCCCGCCACACCGGACGTGGAGTTGGACTTCGACCGCTGACGAAGCCGTGAGCGCTCCCCGGCGACGTACGGACGCCGCTCGGAGCGCTTCTCGGTCTCCACGCCCATTCCCTTCCCGCACGGCCTGCCCTATCTTGACGCTCCGTCAGATACGGCTGTGTCGTGGAAGGAGCGGGCTGTGGACTTCACCTTCACCGAGGAGCACCTGGCGGCCGTGGAGGCGGCGAAGGCGGTCTTCTCGTCGGTGGCCCCCGATGCGGTGCCGAGTCCGGCGATGGCCGCGGGAGCGGTTGCCGACGAGTTCGACCGCCCGCTGTGGGACCGGCTCGCGGCCTCCGACCTGCTGAGTCTGGTCCTGCCGCCGGAGCACGGCGGGGCAGGCCTCGACCCCGTCGCCCTCTGCCTGGTGCTGCGCGAGTCTGCGAAGGTGCTGGCACGTGTGCCACTGCTGGAGACGAGCGCGGTCGCCATGGCCGTGGCGCGCTACGGCAGCGCCGAGCTCCGCGAGGTGGTCCTCCCCCGGATCGGGCGCGGTGAGCTGGTCTTCACCGTCGGCGCCAACGGCCGTACGGGGCACGACCCCGCCGAGCACGCCGTCACGGCACGCCGGCCCGCCGGATCGACGGACGGCTGGGTCCTCGACGGGGTGCAGACGGCAGTGCCCTGGGCCCAGTGCGCGGACCGTGTCGCCGTGCCGGCCCATACCGAGGACGGCCGGGCCGTTCTGGCTCTCGTGCCGAACGGCCACGACGGCGTCACCCTTTTCGACCAGGTCTCCACGAGCGGGGAGCTTCTCGCCGAGGTCCGGTTCGACACCGTACGGGTCGACGACCGGGATCTGATCGACGACGAAGAGGCCTGGGAGTGGCTGCGGGGACTGCTCGCCACGGGCACCTGTGCCGTGGCGCTGGGCCTCGGTGAAAGGGTGCTGGCCATGACCGCCGATTACACCGGCAAGCGTGAGCAGTTCGGTTTTCCGGTCGCCACGTTCCAGGCCGTGGCCGTGCACACCGCCGATCGGTACATCGACCTGCGCGCCATGGAAGCCACGCTGTGGCAGGCCGCCTGGCGGATCAGCACCGGCGCCGGCGGGGCTCTGCCGCCCGCCGGCGACATAGCGGTGGCCAAGATCTGGGCGTCGGAGGGGGTACGGCGCGTGGTGCAGACGGCTCAGCACCTGCACGGCGGCTTCGGAGCGGACATCGAATACCCGCTGCACCGCTACCACGCCTGGGCCAAGCAGCTGGAGCTTTCCCTCGGCCCCGCCGCCGCCCATGAAGAGGCTCTGGGCGACCTGCTGGCGGCCCACCCGCTCGGCTAGGCGTCGGAATCGAAGCCCCGACCCGGGCACCTGGGCGCGGCACCGCTGCAACGGCGTCGGCCCGCTTCACCCGGACCGCAGCGGTCAGAGCACGAAGGCGGGGCTGCCGTCCTCGGTGACCATCGGGCGGCCGGCGCCGTCCCAGGCGAGCATTCCGCCGTCGATGTTCACGGCGTCGATGCCCTGCTGCACGAGGTACTGAGTGACCTGCGCGGAACGGCCCCCCACCCGGCACATCACGTATGCGCGGCGCCCGTCCGAGACAGCCTCCGTCACCTCGCCGAAGCGGGCCACGAAGTCGCTCATGGGGACGTGCAGCGCGCCGTCGACGTGTCCGGCCGCCCATTCGTCGGCCTCCCGCACGTCCAGCACCAGGCCGTCGGCCGGTACCGCCGCGGCTTCCACCGAGGGCAGCGGGGCGAAGTTCATGGGTGATGCCTTCTCTCGTACGTGTTCGTGTGGGTGCAGCCGCGGGTGTCGCGCAGGCGCCGCGCCGGCTGCTGTGACGCGCGCCGCCTCCCGAGGGCCCGCCTCCCTGTGCCTTGGGTCTGCGGGCCCAAGTCCTGAGGCCTGCGGCGTCCAGGTCCTGATGCCCGAGCCCGGCGGGCCCCAGGAAACCTACTGCACCAGTGAGGCCAGTTCCGCCTCACGTTCGCTCACCTGCGCCAGCAGCTGCTCGGCGATCTCCTCCAGCAGCCGGTCCGGGTCGTCCGGCGCCATCCGCAGCATCGCTCCGATCGCGCCTTCCTCCAGCTCCCTGGCCACCGCGGTCAGCAGTTCCTTACGCTGCGCGAGCCACTCCAGCCGGGCGTACAGCTCTTCGCTCTCGCTGGGGCGCGGCGCGGCCGACACCGGCCCGGCGGCCCATTCCTCGGCCAGTTCTTTGAGCTGCACCGCGTCACCGAGGCCATAGGCGGCGTTCACCCGCGTGATGAACTCCTCGCGCCGCACCCGCTCCGTCTCGTCCTGGGCCAGGTCCGGATGCGCCTTGCGGGCCAGCTCGCGGTAGAGCTTGCGCGCCTCTTCGCTGGGCCTGACCCGCTTGGGCGCCCGGACGGGCTGGTCGGTGAGCATCGCAGAGGCCTCGGGGGAGAGGCCGTCGGAGTCCATCCAGTCGTGGAACAGCTCGTCGACGCCGGGCATCGGCAGCACCATGGCCCGGGCCTCCTGCGCCTTGCGCAGGTCCTCCGGGTCGCCGCTGCGCGCCGCCCGTGCCTCGGCGATCTGGGCGTCGAGCTCGTCCAGGCGCGCGTACATCGGCCCGAGCTTCTGGTGGTGCAGCCGGGAGAAGTTCTCCACCTCCACCCGGAACGTCTCCACCGCGATCTCGAACTCGATCAGCGCGTGCTCGGCCGCCCCCACAGCCTTGGCGAGCCGGGCCTCGGGCCGCGCCTGCTCGTCCTGGTCCGCAGCCTGCTGCGCGTCGTCGTTCCGGGTCGTCGGTCCCCCGGCGGCATCCTGAGTCACCAGTCCAGACTAAGGGCGCTGCCGGGCTTGCTGTCACACGCCCAGTTCAGCGGCTATCCGGCCGTTCTTGAGCGCTGTCAGCAGGTCCGCGTGGTCGGCCTCCGTGCGGTCGGCGTACAGCACCGCGAACGCCGCGACCGCCTCGTCCAGCTCCTCGTTCTTGCCGCAGTATCCGGCGAGCAGCCGCGGGTCGGCGCTGTGGGCGTGGGCCCGGGCCAGCAGGGCGCCGGTCATCCGGCCGTAGTCGTCGAGCTGGTCGGCCGTGAGGGCCGCGGGGTCCACACTGCCCTTGCGGTTCCTGAACTGCCGGACCTGGAAGGGGCGCCCTTCCACCGACGTCCAGCCGAGCAGACTGTCGCTGACCACCTGCATGCGCTTCTGCCCGAGCACCACCCGTCGGCCCTCGTGCCCCACCTCCGGGACCTGGACACCGACGGCGGCCAGATGGGGCACCAGCGCCGAGGCCCGTGCCTCCTTGACCTGCAGCACCAGCGGATCGCCCCGGTGGTCGAGCAGCAGCACCACATACGAGCGCGTTCCGACGCTTCCCGTCCCCACCACCCGGAAGGCGACGTCGTGTATCGCGTAACGGGCGAGCAGCGGGAGCCTGTCCTCGCCGACGGTCGCCAGATACGGGCCGAGCGAGGCGGCGACTGCCGCCGCCTCGGCGTCCGGCACCCGGCGCAGGACCGGCGGGGCGTCCACGAACCGGCGGCCGGCGCCCTGTGGGTCGTCGTCTTCCGCCACGGCCTCCGTCGCCTTGGCGGCGAAGCGCGCGCTCGTGTTGTTGCGTGCCTTGGCCGCGACCCGCTCCAGCGTGCCCACCAGGTCCCGCGCGTCGGTGTACGAGACGAGTTCCTCGTCGGCCTTCGCGTTCCACGCCTCGATCGCGGGCAGCTTGGCCAGCAGCCGCATGGTGCGCCGGTAGGCGCCCACGGTGTCGAACGCAGCCGCGCGGCAGATGTCCTCGTCGACGCCCGCCACCCGTCCCGCCAGCACCAGGGACACCGCAAGGCGCTTGAGGTCCCACTCCCACGGGCCGACGACGGTTTCGTCGAAGTCGTTGAGGTCGATGACGAGGCGGCCGCGGGCGTCCCCGTAGAGCCCGAAGTTCGCCGCGTGCGCGTCGCCGCAGATCTGTGCGCTGATGCCGGTCATGGGCGTGCCCGCCAGATCGTGGGCCATCAGGCCGGCCGCGCCCCGCAGGAAGGCGAACGGCGAGGCCGCCATCCTGCCCACTCTTATCGGAGTGAGCTCGGGCACCCGTCCGCGGCTGGACTCCTCGACGGCCTGCACGGCATCGGGACGCCCTGTCGTGAGCACCAGCGAGTCGTGTGCCGCGCGCGGTACCAGGCTGCGCAGCGCCTTGCCCGCGCTCTTCGGTGACCTGCCGGAGCCCGAGATCTCGGTACGGGACGCGAAGCCCGGCACCTCGGGTATGCGCACGTCGCCGCCGGAACCGGCCGGGCCGGTGTCGCTCTCCGTACCGACACCGCTCGCGCGGGTTTCCAGCCGCTGCTCCGGCACCGGCGCTGCCGACTCGCTCATGCCCACTGCCTCCCCCGGCGCCTGCGGACGCCATGAACCTCACGTGCTCACGACCGTACCGCCGAGCCCGGACACCCGTCTCCCCCCAAGAAAGCGGACGGTCCCCATCCGCAGGTGTTCCACGTGAAACATCGCGTGGGCTCGCAGAAGCGGCAGGCTTACAGAAGCGGTGGGCTCACAGAGTCGGCGTGGCCCACGACATCGCATGAATCACCGGACTCGCGGGGCTCACAGATCCGCAGCACGCCGACGGAGCCGAAGCCGGAGCCGCCGCACCGTGGCAGAGGCCGCCCAACGGGCGGGAAGGATCCGGCCCCACCGCACGGGGGCGCGGTTTCTGCGGACCACGATGAGCCCAGCCGTCAGGAACGCGGCCCCGACGACGCCCCCGACCCAGGCGTACGCGCTGCCGTCTCCGTATTCCTCACCCCCCAGCGGGCGTTCCGGCGTCGGGAGCGGCTCCGGTGCGACGGGCTCCGGTCCGGCATGGGGAGTCACCTGCCGCGCGGGGGGATCGGCGCGGGGGGCGGGCGGCTGCAGCGAACCCACAGGGCTGACGTGACCCGCGGCGTCGAAGCCCCAGTCGAGCAGATCCCGCGCCTCCCCGTACAAGGCGTGTCCACCGCTTTCCTGAGGGTTCATCACCGTCACCAGGATCGTGCGGCCGTCACGGCGGGCCGCGGCGATCAGCGTGTTGCCGGCTTCGGTCGTGTAGCCGTTCTTGATGCCGATCAGGCCCGGATAGGCCTCGACCCCGCCCACTCCGGTCAGCAGCCGGTTGGTGTTGAGGATGCCGTACGTCCAGGTCGGCGTCCCGTCGCTGTCGGTGTTACCGGGGAACTGGGCGTCGACGGTCGACGCGTACTCGGCGAACTCCGGGATCGCCAGTCCGGCCCGTCCGAAGACGGCCAGGTCGAACGCCGAGGACACCTGGCCCGGGGCGTCGTAGCCGTCCGGCGAGACGACATTGGTGTCCAGCGCGCCCAGGCTGCGGGCCTTTTCCTCCATCTGGGCGGCCGTCTCCTCCCAGCCTCCGTTCATCTCGGCGAGTACGTGCACGGCGTCGTTGCCGGAGCTGAGGAAGACGCCTCGCCACAGGTCCGCCACCCGGTAGGTGTTGCCGGGGGCGACGCCCACCAGGCTGCTGCCCTCACCCACGGTGGCGAGCTCCTCGTCGGTGACCGTGTGCGTGTCCGCCCCGGACAGCCGGGGCAGCGCGGTCAGGGCGAACAGCGTCTTCATCGTGCTGGCGGGCGGCAGCGGCTCGTGTGCGTCATGGGCGGCGAGGACATCGCCCGACTCCGCATCGGCCACCAGCCACGACAGAGCGGACACATCATCAGGCAGATCGGGCGCCCCGTCGCGAAGCTTCACGTGCGTCCCCGGCTCGTCCAGCCGTGACGAGCCGGAGGATTCCGATCGGGGAGGAGGGTCGTCCAGCGGGGCCGCCGCAACGGGAACCGGAAGGAGGGTAAGGGCGCCGGCCATGAAAGCCGAGGCGCCGCAGAGAGCCATCTTCGAAACAGGTCTGATGATCATTCAGTCAGCGTAAAAATGGGTCCCGCTCCCCGCAGCGCTGCTGAGCCGACCGGCCCAACCCGAGGCAACGACCGGCCCGACCCGAGGCAACGACCGGCCCGACCCGAGGCGGACGCGCCGCGCTCCCGAGCGACGGCCCGACCCGAGGAGGCGGACACACCCCCCGCCTCTCAGCCTGTTCCCTTCCTCGCCACGTAGACGGTGTTGGCGGCGGTCGCCTGCTGCAAGGGGTTGGCGAACTCGACGACGTGGGCCGCCGCTTCCGCGAAGACCCGGCCGAGCACAGCGGTGAACTCCTCGTCCGGCGGGTCGTTCGACCACAGGGCGAAGACACCATCGGGGTGAAGACGGCCGGCCAACGCCTCCAGCCCGACGGGCCGGTAGAACGCAGCATGACTGGGGTGCAGCACATGCCGGGGCGAGTGGTCCACGTCGAGCAGAACGGCGTGGAAACGGCGGCCCGGCTCTTCGGGATCCAGCCCGCAAGCGTCGTCCACGGCGGCGAAGAAGTCGCCGTGGACCAACCGGCAGCGGGGGTCGGACACCAGCCCGGCGCCCAGCGGCACCAGCTCCCGCTTGTGCCACTCGATCACCTCGCCGAGCGCCTCCACCACGATCAGGGAGCGGACCCTCGGGTCGTCCAGCGCTGTTCGCGCCGTGCAGCCGAGACCAAGGCCACCGACGGCGACGTCCAGTTCGGCGCCGGGCAGCATCGCCAGGCCGAACCGGGCCAGTGCGATCTCGCCCGCCGTGAAAAGGCTCGACATCAGGAACTCGTCCCCGAGTTTCACCTCGTACACGTCCTCGCCCGACGCCGGGTCCCGCCGACGCCGCAGGCTGATGTCGCCCATCGGTGTCGGACGCCAGTCGATCTCCTCGAAACGCCGACTCATTCGGCGGCCCTCCTGCTGTCGTCGAGTGTCAGGCGTCAGGCCTCACGCGTCGGGCGTCAGCCCCGCACCGCCTCGGGAGCCGCGTGTCAGCGGCGTTACGCCCCAGCGGTACAAGGCCCCAGCGACGTCAGGCCCCAGCCGTGTCAGGCATCGATGATCACGGGGATGATGAGCGGCTTGCGGCGGTAGGTACGGAACGCCCAGGCGGCCACTGCGCGCGCGATGAGCTGTTCGAGCTGGTGGGCGTCGCCGACGCCTTCCTCGGCCGCGGTGGCCAGGGTCTTCTCGATCACCGGGATGACCGGCTCGAACGTGGTGTCGTCGTGCACGAATCCCCGGGCCAGGAAGTCCGGCGCCTCCGCGAGCGCTCCGGTGTCGGCGTCGACGATGGCGACCACGGTGACAACGCCTTCCTCGGCCAGGGTGAGGCGGTCCTTCAGAGACGCCTCGGTGGCACCGCCGACCGTCATGCCGTCGACGTAGACGTTGCCCGCGGGCACCTTGCCGGTGATCGAGGCGCGCCCGTCGACCAGGTCGACGACGACGCCGTCCTCGGCGATCACCACCCGGTCCGGGTCGACACCGGTACGGATCGCCAGGTCGCCGTTGGCGCGCAGATGACGCCACTCGCCGTGGACGGGCATGACGTTGCGCGGCTTGACGATGTTGTAGCAGTAGACGAGTTCACCGGCGCTGGCGTGACCGGAGACATGCACCTTGGCGTTGCCCTTGTGGACGACGTTGGCGCCCCACCGGGTCAGTCCGTTGATCACCCGGTAGATGGCGTTCTCGTTGCCCGGGATCAGGGAGCTCGCCAGCAGGACCGTGTCGCCCTTGCCGATGCGGATCACATGGTCGCGGTTGGCCATCCGGGACAGGGCGGCCATCGGCTCGCCCTGCGATCCGGTGCACACCAGGGTGATCTTGTGGTCCGGCAGCTTCTCCATTTCCTTCATGCTGACCACCAGGCCGGAGGGCACCTTCAGGTAGCCGAGCTCACGGGCGATCCCCATGTTGCGGACCATGGACCGCCCGACGAAGGCGACCTTGCGTCCGTGCTGATGAGCCGCGTCCAGCACCTGCTGGATCCGGTGCACATGGCTGGCGAAACTGGAGACGATGACCCGCCGCGGCGCGGTGCGCAGAACCTGCTCGATCGCGGGGTTCAACTCGAGCTCAGAGGTGGTGAAGCCGGGCACCTCGGCGTTGGTGGAGTCGGTGAGGAACAGGTCCACGCCCTCCTCACCGAGGCGGGCGAACGCGCGCAGGTCGGTGATGCGTTCGTCCAGGGGGAACTGGTCCATCTTGAAGTCGCCGGTGTGCAACACCATGCCGGCACCCGTGCGGATCGCGACCGCGAGCCCGTCCGGGATGGAGTGGTTGACGGCGACGAACTCGCAGTCGAAGGGGCCGAATCTCCGCCGGTCGCCCTCCCGCACCCGCACCGTGCGCGGCCTGATGCCGTGTTCCTTCAGCTTGGCCTCCAGGAAGGCCAGCGTCAGTTTGGAACCGACGACGGGGATGTCGGACCGCTCACGCAGCAGATAGGGGACGCCGCCGATGTGGTCCTCGTGGCCATGGGTCAGGACCACGCCCACGATGTCGTCCAGGCGGTCCCGGATCGAGGTGAAGTCGGGAAGGATCACATCCACCCCGGGCTGTGTCTCCTCCGGGAACAGCACACCGCAGTCGACGATGAGCAACTTGCCCGCGTGCTCGAAGACGGTCATGTTGCGGCCGATCTCGCCCAGGCCGCCCAGTGCGACGACCCTCAGTCCTCCTGCGGGCAGCGGAGGAGCGGCTTTCAATTCGGGATGTGGATGGCTCATACCCTGACGCTACCGAAGAGTCCCGCGCCATGATCCCCGCTGCTCCTCAGTCGTCCCGCGCCATGATCCCCGCTGCTCCCCGGGCATCCTGCATCGTGATCCCGCGGCAGCCGGCGCTGTGCCCTCCGGTCCGCCCGCCCCGCCCCGGAGGCCCCCTCCGATCGATCTCCGCACCCCGCACGGTCGTCCCGCCGGGCGCGAGGCGCGATCGGGCCCTGTGATTCCGCAGGCTCGGGGCGATGAGGTCCGACCCGCAGCCGCAGCGTTCCCCCGCCCACCGCACCGAGGTGCCGGCGGGGCCCGCGGCCGGCTTGGCGCTCGTCCCTGGAGCCGTCTCCTTCTCGATCACCATGGGCTTCGACCCGTCCATGGGCCCCTTCGCGGTGCGCGCCTGTGACTGAGGTCCAGCGGTTCGCGGGCCGCCTTCGGAAGATCAAGAACTGCGCCCCGGCGCCGCCAAGGCTGCCGGGGCTTCGTACGACAACGGGAAAAGGGCCCCCACCGGGACTTTCGTCCGGTGGAGACCCGTCTCCTGTGGTGCGCGAGGGGGGAGTTGAACCCCCACGCCCTTGCGGGCACTGGAACCTGAATCCAGCGCGTCTGCCTATTCCGCCACCCGCGCATTGGGTGTTGTCGTCGGTTCCTCACCTGTTTCGGTGCGCCCCCTGGCGACATGCAGAAGATTAGCACGCTGCACAGGGTGGATTCACATCCGTTTGTTTCGGGGCCCCGACGAGCGAACAGGGAACAGAGCGAGCGAACGGGGAACGAAGGGCGGCCTCCCCCCACTCCTCCTGTATGCACCCCGGGTGCGGGACACTGTCAGGAGGCCGCCTCTACGATCCGGTGTGAGGGGTGACACTCATCGACGGGGCAGACAAGGGGAACCAGCCGATTTCCCGACGCGTGGATACGATCAGTAAGCAGTACCAGGGCGACAACGACGGAGGAGGTGCCCCATGGGAGTCCTGAAGCGATTCGAGCAGCGTCTCGAAGGCCTGGTCAACGGCACCTTCGCCAAGGTGTTCAAGTCCGAGGTCCAGCCCGTCGAGATCGCGGGCGCCCTCCAGCGGGAGTGCGACAACAACGCGACGATCTGGAACCGCGAGCGGACGGTCGTCCCCAACGACTTCATCGTGGAGCTCAGCACCCCGGACTTCGAGCGCCTCAGCCCGTACTCCGGCCAGCTGGGCGACGAACTGTCCGGCCTGGTCCGCGACTACGCCAAGCAGCAGCGCTACACCTTCATGGGGCCGATCAAGGTTCACCTCGAGAAGGCCGACGACCTCGACACCGGTCTCTACCGGGTGCGCAGCCGCACCCTCGCGTCGAGTACGTCACAGTCGCCGGGGGGCGGGCCCGTCGGCGGCGCCCCGGGGGCCCCGGCAGGTGCTCGCGGAGGTTACGGTTACCCCCCGGCCGGTGCTCCTCCCATGCCGGCCGCACCGCCGCCCGGCATGTCCGCGGGCCCGCGCCCCGGCCCCGCACAGGGCCAGCGCGGACCCGGTCCCGGTGCCATGCCGAGCACACAAGTACGACGCTGGATCGAGATCAACGGCACACGCCATCAGATCTCCCGCCCGACGCTGGTGCTGGGTCGCAGCACCGACGCCGATGTGCGGATCGACGACCCCGGCGTATCGCGCCGGCACTGTGAGATCCGGACCGGAACGCCCTCGACGATCCAGGATCTCGGGTCCACCAACGGCATCGTGGTGGACGGGCAGCACACCACCCGCGCTACGCTCCGCGACGGCTCGCGGATCGTCGTGGGCAGCACCACCATCGTTTACCGGCAAGCCGAAGGGTGAAGCGGGGGCAATGTCAGAGCTGACCCTGACGGTCATGCGGCTAGGTTTCCTGGCTGTTCTGTGGCTGTTCGTCATCGTGGCCGTCCAGGTCATCCGCAGCGATCTGTTCGGTACGCGGGTGACGCAGCGCGGCTCACGCCGTGGCGCCGACCAGCGTCCCCAGCAGGCGCGTCAGAACACCGCGCCGCCGCAGCAGCGCCAGCAGGCGGGCGGCCGCCAGCGCCGCGGAGCGCCGACGAAACTGGTCGTGTCCGAGGGCACACTCACGGGCACGACCGTCGCCCTCCAGGGCCAGACCATCACCCTGGGCCGGGCGCACGACTCCACGATCGTGCTGGACGACGACTACGCGTCCAGCAGGCATGCCAGGATCTACCCGGACCGTGACGGCCAGTGGATCGTCGAGGATCTCGGGTCCACCAACGGCACGTATCTCGACCGGACCCGACTCACCACCCCGACACCGATTCCGCTGGGCGCGCCGATCCGCATCGGCAAGACCGTCATCGAGCTGCGGAAGTAGTACGACAATGAGCGAGCGGAGCGAGCGAGCCGCGGCGGTCCCCACAGGCGACCCGCACCGGCTCCCGACCGGAGGGTGGGCAGTGTGGCTCGAGACCGGCTGGCGCGACAGTCGAGCGGCGAGCCGACGGGCGAGGTGCGTATGAGTCTCTCTCTGCGTTTCGCCGCCGGATCGCACAAGGGCATGATCCGGGAGGGCAACGAGGACTCCGGTTACGCCGGCCCCCGCCTTCTGGCCATCGCCGACGGCATGGGCGGCCAGGCCGCCGGTGAGGTCGCCTCTTCCGAGGTCATCTCCACACTCGTCACGCTCGACGACGACGTGCCCGGCTCCGACATCCTCACCTCGCTCGGCACCGCGGTGCAGCGCGCCAACGACCAGCTTCGGATGATGGTCGAGGAGGACCCCCAGCTCGAGGGCATGGGCACGACGCTCACCGCCCTGCTGTGGACCGGTCAGCGGCTCGGCCTGGTGCACGTCGGCGACTCGCGCGCCTACCTGCTCCGCGACGGCGTGCTGACCCAGATCACGCAGGACCACACCTGGGTGCAGCGGCTCGTCGACGAGGGCCGGATCACCGAGGAAGAGGCCACGACCCATCCGCAGCGCTCGCTGCTGATGCGCGCGCTGGGCAGCGGCGACCACGTCGAGCCCGATCTCTCCATCCGTGAGGTCCGCGCCGGTGACCGCTATCTGATCTGCTCCGACGGCCTGTCCGGCGTCGTCTCCCACCAGACCATGGAGGAGACGCTCGCCAGCTACCAGGGCCCGCAGGAGACCGTGCAGGATCTGATCCAGCTCGCGCTGCGCGGCGGCGGCCCCGACAACATCACGTGCATCGTCGCCGACGTCCTCGACACCGACTCGGGCGACACCCTGGCAGGGCAGCTCAGCGACACCCCGGTCGTCGTCGGCGCGGTCGCCGAGAACCAGCACCAGCTGAACGACGGCGGTGCCATGCAGACCCCGGCCGGCCGCGCCGCGGGCCTCGGCCGCCCGTCCGCGCCGCCGGCGCCGAACGGCAGCTTCGGCCCGCCCGGCTCCGGCGACCCCGGCTACGGCGGCATGCCGCCCGAGGGCAGCTTCGGCGCGTACACCGACGACGACTTCGTCAAGCGCGGCGGCGGCCGCAAGTGGCTGAAGCGCTCGTTCTACACCGTTCTCGCCCTGGCGGTCGTCGGCGGCGGTCTGTACGGCGGTTACCGCTGGACCCAGACCCAGTACTACGTCGGCTCGCAGGACGAGCACGTGGCGCTGTACAGAGGCATCAGCCAGGACCTCGGCTGGGTCTCGCTCTCGGATGTCGAGAAGGACCACCCCGAGATCGAACTCAAGTACCTCCCGCCCTACCAGCGCAAGCAGGTCGAGGCGACGATCACCGAGGACAGCCTCGGCAAGGCCCGCGCCAAGATCGAAGAGCTCGCCAAGCAGGCCGGCGCCTGCAAGAAGGACGAGCAGCGCCGCGAGGCGGCGGATCGCGCGAGCACCCCGCCCCCGGGCGAGGGCGAGGCCGGCGGCACCGCCGGCACGCCCACCACCCAGGGCGAAAAGACCAAGCCGACCGCAGCCTCTCCCTCCCCGGGTCCCACCCTCTCGGAGGAGGAGCAGAAGCTGGCCTCGAACTGCGGCAAGCAGTAATAGTCCGTAGGGGGCCTTCTCCACATGAGCGTTGTCACCAACACGACCACGATCGGCGCGATCGACGCGCCGAGCCGGCGGAACACGGAGCTGATGCTCCTCGCCTTCGCTGTCGCCATCCCCGTCTTCGCGTACATCAACGTGGGGCTCGCCCTCGACGGCGAACTGCCCGCGGGTGTCCTTGGTTACGGGCTCGGTCTCGGCCTGCTCGCAGGCGTGGCACACATCGTGGTCCGCCGGTTCGCCAAGTACGCCGATCCGCTGCTGCTGCCGCTGGCGACGCTGCTGAACGGCCTCGGGCTGGTGCTGATCTGGCGGCTGGACCAGTCGCCCCGCCTGCTGGCGCGCAGCGACTTCGCGCCGCAGGCCACGAACCAGCTGATGTACTCGGCGCTCGGCATCGCGCTGCTGGTGGGTGTGCTGCTGATCCTGAAGGACCACCGCATCCTCCAGCGGTTCACGTACATCTCGATGGCGGCGTCCATCGTTCTGCTGCTGCTGCCGCTGGTCCCGGGCCTCGGAATGCCGGTCTTCGGTGCCAAGATCTGGATCAGGGTCGGGGGATTCTCCATCCAGCCCGGCGAGTTCGCGAAGATCATCATCGCGGTCTTCTTCTCCGGGTACCTCATGGTCAAGCGCGATGCCCTCGCGCTCGCCAGCCGGCGCTTCATGGGCCTGTACCTGCCGCGCGGACGCGACCTCGGTCCGATCCTGACGATCTGGGCCGTGAGCCTGCTCATTCTGATCTTCGAGAACGACCTCGGTACCTCGCTGCTCTTCTTCGGCATGTTCGTGGTCATGCTGTACGTGGCCACCGAGCGGACCAGCTGGATCGTCATGGGTCTGCTGATGTCCGTCGGCGGCGCGGTCGTCGTGTCGCAGTTCGCGAGTCACGTCCAGTCCCGTGTGGCCGCCTGGCTCGACCCGTTCGGATGCCTGGAGACGGCTCCCGAGGGTTCCAACATGGTCTACGCCTGCGACCAGATGACGCAGGTGCTGATGTCGTTCGGCGCCGGAGGCACGCTCGGCACGGGCTGGGGCCAGGGCAACTCCGACCTCATCGCCTTCGCCGCCAACTCGGACTTCATCTTCGCCACCGTCGGCGAGGAGCTGGGGCTGGCCGGCGTGATGGCCTTCCTGCTGCTCTACGGTCTGATCATCGAGCGCGGTGTGCGCACCGCGCTGGCGGCGCGTGACCCGTTCGGCAAGCTGCTGGCGATCGGCCTGTCCGGCGCCTTCGCGCTCCAGGTGTTCGTCGTCGCCGGCGGTGTGATGGGCCTCATCCCGCTGACCGGTATGACGATGCCGTTCCTCGCGGCCGGTGGTTCGTCCGTGATCGCCAACTGGGCGCTGATCGGCATCCTGCTGCGGATCAGCGACACCGCACGCCGCCCGGCGCCCGCGCCCGCACCTTCACCCGACGCCGAGATGACCCAGGTGGTCCGACCGTGAACAAGCCCCTGCGCCGGATCGCGATCTTCTGCGGGCTGCTCGTGCTCGCCCTGCTGCTCCGGGACAACTGGCTCCAGTACGTCCGGGCCGACGAGCTGAACACGCACAAGCTCAACAAGCGCGTGGAGATCGAGCGCTACGCCTACGAGCGCGGCAACATCGTCGTCGACGGCAAGGCGATCACCGGCTCGGCCGAGACCAAGGACACGTACTACAAGTACAAGCGGACCTACACCGACGGGCCCCTGTGGGCTCCGGTGACCGGTTACGCCTCGCAGGTCTTCGGCGCCAACCAGATCGAGAAGCTCGAGGACGGCATCCTCACCGGCAATTCCGACCAGCTCTTCTTCGACCGCACGATGGCGATGTTCACGGGCGACAAGAAGAAGGGCGGCAACGTCGTCACCACCCTCAACGGCAAGGCCCAGAAGGCCGCCTTCGAGGGCCTCGGCGACAAGAAGGGCGCCGTCGCGGCGATCGACCCGAAGACCGGCAAGATCCTCGCCCTGGCGTCCACCCCGTCGTACGACCCCTCGTCCTTCGCCGGCCGGCTGAAGGACGACGAGAAGGCGTGGGTCGCGCTCGGCAAGGACCCGGACAAGCCGATGCTGAACCGTGCGCTGCGCGAGACGTACCCGCCCGGCTCCACGTTCAAGGTGCTCACCGCCGCGGCGGCTCTCGAGCACGGGGCGGTCGACGACATCAACGCCGCCACGGACACCCCCGAGCCGTACATCCTGCCGAACACCACCACCCCGATGATCAACCACGCGAACGGGTGCGAGAACGCCAGCCTCAACAAGGCGCTCGAGGTCTCCTGCAACTCCGTCTTCGCGAAGCTCGGTGACACGGTCACCCGCGACAAGATGCTGGAGACCGCGGAGAAGTTCGGCTTCAACAACCCCGAGATCGACACCCCGGTCCGCGCAGCCGCCTCCGTCTACGACAAGAAGATGGACCGGCCCGGCAACGCACTGTCGTCGATCGGCCAGTTCAACACCGCCACCACCCCTCTCCAGATGGCCATGGTCACGGCGGCGATCGCCAACGACGGCAAGCTGATGAAGCCGTACATGATCGACCAGCTGGAAGCACCCAACCTGGACGTGATCGAGAAGACCGAGCCGGAGGAGATGAGCCGGCCGCTCAGCCAGGAGAACGCCCAGCTGGTCCAGCAGATGATGGAGAACGTCGTCGAGAACGGCACCGGCGGCAACGCGGCGATCCCGGGTGTCGAGGTCGGCGGCAAGACCGGCACGGCCCAGCACGGCGAGAACAACAGCAAGAACCCGTACGCCTGGTTCATCTCGTACGCCAAGGACGACAACGGTTCGCCGGTCGCCGTCGCGGTCGTGGTCGAGGACAGCAACGCCCGCCGTGACGACATCTCCGGCGGCGGCCTGGCCGCCCCGATCGCGAAGGCCGTGATGCAGGCCGTACTCAACGACAAGCAGTGACGTAGATCACGCCCGACCTTCATACCTGCACATTGCGATACCGGTCGGGTATCAGCTGCCGCTTGCGGGCGGATCAAGTAGGGCGTGCCCGGTAGCCTTTGCGCGAACAGCACACCGGAGGACCACACACGGGTGCGGTCGGGACTGACGGAGAGGGCTGGAACAGTTATGGAAGAGCCGCGTCGCCTCGGCGGCCGGTATGAACTGGGCTCGGTGCTCGGCCGTGGTGGCATGGCCGAGGTCTACCTCGCCCACGACACCCGGCTCGGCCGCACTGTCGCCGTGAAGACGCTGCGGGCCGACCTCGCCCGCGACCCGTCCTTCCAGGCCCGGTTCCGCCGTGAGGCCCAGTCGGCCGCCTCGCTCAATCACCCGGCGATCGTCGCTGTCTACGACACCGGCGAAGACATGGTGTACGACAACGCCTCGGGCGCCGGGGCCGGTGTCTCGATCCCGTACATCGTCATGGAGTACGTGGACGGCTCCACGCTGCGTGAGCTGCTGCACTCCGGCCGCAAGCTGCTGCCGGAGCGCACGCTCGAGATGACCGTGGGCATCCTGCAGGCGCTCGAGTACTCGCACCGCGCCGGGATCGTCCACCGCGACATCAAGCCGGCGAACGTCATGCTGACGCGTACCGGCCAGGTCAAGGTCATGGACTTCGGCATCGCCCGCGCCATGGGCGACTCGGGCATGACCATGACGCAGACCGCGGCCGTCATCGGCACCGCCCAGTACCTCTCCCCGGAGCAGGCCAAGGGCGAGCAGGTCGACGCGCGCTCCGACCTCTACTCCACCGGCTGCCTGCTCTACGAGCTCCTCACCGTGCGTCCCCCGTTCGTGGGCGACTCCCCGGTTGCGGTGGCCTACCAGCACGTGCGCGAAGAGCCTCAGCCGCCCAGCAACTTCGACCCCGAGATCACGCCCGAGATGGACGCGATCGTGTTGAAGGCCCTGGTCAAGGACCCCGACTACCGCTACCAGTC